>NZ_CP084993.1:0-71611 GCF_044793635.1 Virgibacillus necropolis | reverse complement strand
ATGGTATTCTAATTCATCATTTAAATTAGCTTTCGAGAGTACTTTTATTTGATCTTTATAAAAATCTGATATAATAATCTTCATACGATCTCCCCCTTTTTTGTGCTCCTGCATGATAACCATGCAGGAGCATTTTTTTATTTAAATTCAATACCTAAAATGTGGTCGCTTGCTTTTTGCGCCTTCTGTGAAGCACTTACAATTAATGTTTTGTCGTCCTTTAAAGCTCTAAGCCATGATTGAATGTATGAAGCGCTATTATCAATCGTTGTATTTTCTATTCCAGTTATTCCGCATAACATGGAAGCTCCAAGCTCTGCGATCAATTCTTCCTTGCTGTAATTTTCACTTCCGAATTTTATAGTTCCCGTTACACCTTCCCTATTTAATCTTCCTTTGTGACCCGTGCTATGTACCATTTCATGAAATAAGGTACTGTAATATTTATTGACATCTTCGAAATCCTCTAATGGTGGTACGTTTACTTTATCTTCAAAGGGTTTGTACCAAGCGCCGCCCGTAATACTGCTAAAGGATGGAGCATTGAAATACTCACGTTTTATTTTTTCAGCTTCTTCTAGTGGGTTATGATCGAATTTTTCTTCTTTCCTTTTTGGTTCAATTCCTTCAACTTGTGAACTTATTTCAAACACACGGTAATACCGTAGCAATGGAATTTTTTCTTCTTTTTTTGTTTCCTTATCCTCTACTTGTAGCATTTTCCAAAATACAACGATTTGTGATTTTTCACCCTTCTTAACGGTTCCCCCACCTTCTTTGATTTGCTTAAAGGTTGCGTATTCTCCGCCATCTAAAAGCATGGTGTTAATTCCTCTGTATGCCTTTTGTGTTTTCCAGTTCACCGCAATACCGTTTGTAAATGGTTGTTTCCACGGCACTGTGCCTTTTTCTAGCTTTTCGATTATTTGGTTTGTAATCATTTCATAGACTTTTTTACTCAATGTTTTTCGCTCCCTTGAATTTTTTCTTTTTGTTTTGCTATCCGAAACGGAATGACTTCCCGAAAAGGGGATTATTTTTCCCTTTTGCTGGTAGAATCACAAAACGCACATAAAAAACGGTCAATATAATCATGAAATACCGGAATGCTTTAGCGTTTATGAGGATATGTCGTGAAAGTATATTGATCGTTTTTTAATGTTCTTAGTGAGTAGTCGGAAAGGTTCGGGTGCCCTACCGACTACTTGCTTAGAACATTTGTGACGTTTTACGATTCGGAGAGCAAAAGGAAAAATAACCATAATAAAAAGCAGGCGTATGCCTGCTATCCGTTTTGATCTCTTATTCTTTTGAACGTTGTTGTCGTGGGAGCGTTAAGAAACAAGTCAGGAACTTACAAAGTGTTGATATGGACATCTACATGCTTTACCGTAGATGGCCATAAATCTACCAGTTTGTTGTTATCGACTGTTTTAGATCACAGCGAGATACACCAGTATGTTAGATAGCGTATTCTGCAATCTTATATACTGGTAGTAGACCTTATGGCAACCCCGATACATGTCTGTTTTATGAATTTGAATGTTCGGTTTTAATCCAAAATAGATACAGATGCAGATCCAATTACCAGGATAAATCGAATGAAAAAGACGAACGATGTTTGCACCTGGCTCATTGGCCAAAGACTTAAACACGAACTATATTTTCTTAAGAAAAAAGCCACCTTCAAGGTGACTAAAAAATTAATGCAAAGATAAACATGTGGAATAATTTACAAGTGTTTAAAAAGGGTTATCGCCAACATTATGCGGTTATCTTAACTTCGATGTGAGAGCCATTGGAATATCAATGGTCTACATCGAAGTTAAGATAATTTTAAAAAACGTACGCTAAGCAAAATTTGACACAAAAATAGCCGTTCTTCCGTACGTTTAGAAGAACCAGCTATTTTTTATTTTACATTTAAAGGGCGTAGCGAATCGACGGTTGTTTGAGTTTTAGATTCAAATCGATATTCCCCAAGGAAGTTAATATGCTCCCATCCCAAAGGAGAGCTGATCTTCCCTGTCTTCCTGACAGGGAGAAATTCAGTTTGAGGAGTTAGTTTTTTCATTATATACCCCTTCACGTGACTCTTCAGATTCACTTTTAATTTTTCTTATTGCTGGTAGTGTCAGCATTATGAAGTTAGTAAGAATGGAAATAATAATAAATATAGTTAATGTATAGTCATATCCAATATTTTCAGCCATCGGCCCTACAGCAATTAATCCAATAGGCATGAGAACATATGAGATTAATGACTCTATGGAATCTATTCTTGAGATTAAGTGTCCAGGGATTTTAATCTGGACGATTGTATCATAAAGTATAGTGGAAGTGATCATACTACCACTCGCAAGCCCAGATACTAACATTATTACCCAAATTGGAGAAGGCTGTAGTAAGGCGATAAGTTGTAAAGTAACAAACACTCCTTTTAATAGAAAGCTGAAAAACAGGGGGGTCTTAGGCCTTATATATTGGGATAATAAGGCTCCTAATAAGGCTCCTACAGCTCCCGATGAAGCAATTAATCCCCAATCCGATGCACCATTTAAACTTTCTTCTGCTATTAATGGACCTAGAACATTAAAAGAAGCAACCACCATATTACCTAAAGCAAAAGCTACCGCTGAAGTCCAAAGCCATTTTCTACTAAATAATTCAGAAATGCCTTCCCGTAAATCCATGAGTGGGCTTGATTTTCCAACTAGCTTATTGGCATTAGGAATTTTTAGGAAAAATAAACATATTGAACTAATAAAGAATGTGACGGCATCTAAGGTAAAAATGAAGCCGTATCCAATAAAAGATGCTAAAAACCCAGCTAATGCTGGACCGAATATAAGTAACCCATTTTTTGAGATACTGACCAAGGAATTTGCCCTCTTTAACCTATCTTTAGTCACAATCTCTGATATTAAACCTATAGAAGCCGGAGATGAGATGGCACTAGCAGCACCAAAAAACGCTGCTGACAAAATGAGATGCCAAATCTCTATATGACCAGAAAAGAAAGCTAAACCAATCAATAAATGGTTAAAACCACTAATAATATCCGTCCAAAATATAACTTGTTTTCTTGAAAAAGTGTCAGACCAAACCCCACCCGCCAAGATGAAAAGTACTCTTGTTCCCCAAAGCGCTCCAAGTAGAAAACTCACATCAGTACCGCTTCCACCTAGATGTAAAACAGCAAAAGTAGCTGCAACTGGGATTAAACTATCTCCTAAAAATGATATCGTTGTACCTAACCAGTAAAGCGTGAATGATTTACTATCTAATATGAGAAGCCTACGAAATATCTGTCTTAATATAATTCATGCACCCTTTTATTTAAATTTAGTATGGTCTCTTTCTACACCATCTATAATCTAGCCACTAATTATTGGTTAAATTAAAATAGGTTTTAATTTCTAATATTTAATTGTTATATATTATTGTTATAGACTGGTTACTTCTGGATTCGTTTACTAGTGATAACAAGTTCACTTGTCCATTGCTTGAAAACTTGGTACGTGATAAATCAGCCTTCATTTTTTTCTAATGGAATAATCGCTCTATATTTCATGAACAATTGCGCAAGCTGTTTTGCATTAGAACTACTTAGGTAAGTTGTAAAAACTGACATTAATTCAGAATAACTATAATACTCCGATTGATTAAGTGAATTAATCAAATTTACTACTTCTGTTTTATAATTTAAATTAAGAGTTCTGCCTCTCAAGAATATATTGATTCTATTTTCTCTGGTTTTTGAGTAAATTATAGGGAAGGTTTTAGGCTTCCAAAAAGTTCTTTCTTCAAGATCAGTTACTTTATCAATATCCAAGATTATTGGTGAATGTATTGAAAAACCATTACCCTTTAGAAGAAAGTAATTTGTTTTGATAGCTTCTTTTATTTGATCATAAATATCGTCGCTTCTATCTAATAATTTTCCAAGTGTATTTTCGACTTGTCTCTCAAAATCATCTTCTTTTACAAAGTAGCTCAATTCATTAGGTTGTTTACCTGCGATACTTTTCATAGCTTCTTTCAATAGACTTTCTTGGTTAGTAGGGAATAAAATAAAACCTAAAAACGCTGAAAAACCGTCATTTCTAAATATATGGAAATCCCCTTTTGGTATAAATAAGCAGTCTCCCGGTTGTAAAGCATAATGAGAGGCATATTCTTTGATATCTTCAATTTCGAATACTCGATCATCACTTCCGGTCATTTCAAGGTATTCTTCTCTCGGCCAAATCCATACATGCTTTTCTTTTGGTCCTAGATGAAAAATTAAAGAATGATCATGATCATCATGTACACCGAATGGTGTATAACCTGAATTAGCCATAAAGGCGTAGGTATCAATCCCGGATAATAATTCACCCATATTTTTTGTAATGGGATTAACTACTTCTTCTGTAATAACAGAGTGTAACCTATCATGCCACCTAGAGACCCCGTTAAATGTAGTTGTGTATTCATTTTTCCCTAAAGTTTTTTGTATCCACTGATCCAAATCCCAATTTGGATCAAATTTAGTATTCCTTAATTCTTCGAGTAGTTGAGGATTTTGGCCACCCTCTACAAATACTCTCATAATTGCTTTTTCAGGATTAGACTCTACATTACTAATTGCTTCTTTTAACATCTTGGTAATTCTTTCTGGATCTTTAATTGTACTGTGTATGAGTGAATAAGTAGAAAAGTTATCAGTAGCTTCCAATAATCGTTCTAACCAAGTTTCACTAAAAAAATTATCCAACACCACATCATTGTTAAGTTTCGTTTCGTTTTTCATGTGAACTATTACCTCCTAAGTTTAATAAAAGTAAGGTTATTAAATTACCAATACAAGAAGCAGCTAGGTTTTTCCCCTTTGCTGGTCCACTAACCTCTACAAAATCAGCTCCAGCAATTTCAAAATGACTTGTAATGTGATTAATAAGTTCATACATTTGATAAAATGTAAGCCCACCCATTACAGGAAAAGACACCTCTGGTGCGATAACGGGGTCAAATACATCTGCATCAATTGAAAGGTATACAGGGATATCTTTCGGGATTTCATCAAAAAGATTGGTAAAAGATAAATCATTTAATTCACGACTAGAAATTACTTTAACTTTACTTGAGCTAGAACCACGTTTTATTACGCCAGGCTCATATTCTCTTATTCCAATTTGGTATAAACTTTCTACTCTAGAATGTTTAACTATTTCACTAAAGACATTTCCTCTAGTTAGCATAAATTTATTTATGATTTTTTCGCTATACCTATCGGTATGGGCATCAAAATGAATAATATTAATCCTTTTATACTTTTTTAAAATGGAATCTATTATAGGCTTAGAAATGGAGTGATCTCCTCCCAAAAGTAAAGGTTTAAAGCCTTTGTTTAAAACCTGGTAAGTTGTATAAGCTATCTTATCTTGAGTATCTTTAAATGTTTCTTCTCTATTATTAAAAATAATATTACCAAGATCTTTTGGCAGTACTAAGTAACTCGGGTATTCCTTCTTACGATTCCAATCAAATATGACATGCTCTTTATTTATCTGGCCATCATGAAGCAATTTCTCACTACTAAACAGCTTTAAAGTATTCCTAATGGCTGCTGGTCCAGTTGAAGCATCCGTTCCTACGGGGGAATCGAATGCAAATGGGGCTCCCAATACACACCAAGGACTTTCGTGATTATGTTTATTTTCAATATTATTGATATTGGCGGAAAACCCTATAGGGTTCATATCGGGCTTTACCAGGCCATACTTATAATAATTTAGGGTATTATTTTTGATTAACAGATTTTCACTAAATAAGAAATTCAAAATTTTATCATCAATTTGATTAACTTCATTAATGCTTCGAGTAATTCTAAAGAAGTCTAGAATTTTTAAAATTTGCGATGTGGCCATAATTTTTTTATTTGTACCTATTAAAAATAGTTCGACCTTGTCATCCTGTGTTGATATAATTTTAACTGCGGGGTTTAATACATAGGTTGTATCACTCATTCCGCTTTAACTCAATCAAATTATATTTATAAAAAAGTGAGATTAATTTCCAAATAATCTCTTTTGGTAGTTCACTTTCTTTTATTAAGTCTCCAAACTTCAGCTCTATATTTGAATTAATTTTATTTATAAGTAAGAGAAACCCTGATTTTTTCGGTAATTGTATTTTAGTTCCTCTTACAAATACAAATATTTGATTTCCTTTTGACAGTGTGTATGCTTGGAAAGGGACTTTTCTTACAATTTTTATTTTTTCATCAATATCGTCTATATTATCATTAGCGAATGGAGCTTCCCGGAACCCACCTTTACTTATAAGTACATGGACCTTAACTTTCAATAATAATATTTAAAATAACTTAATAGTGAAAGCGCAAACATTTATGAAAAGTAATTAATGTTGCGCTTTTACTATATTAGAGTCTGATGTTTTAAAAAAAGAAAAGGAGTTGATTTGAAGTATGTTAAAAAAGGTTTTTTATTCAGCATTGTCTGCTCTATTGATGGTATCTATGTTTGCAGGAACATCATTTGCGGATACCAAGACCCAAAAAGCTAACTCACAAGTTATTTATACAGCTAAAGAGATTAAAGATACCCACAAGTTATTTGAAAAGGCAATAAATGGGGTAACCGATCTTGCAAAAGAGGAATTACCTAAATTTGTTGCCCAAGAGGCTGTTTTAAAGGCTAGGAGCAAATCTAAGAATATTAACCAAGAAGATAAGTCTAAAGAAATTAAGGTACAGTCAACTACTCAATTATTAAAGGTTGAGAAAAAAGGCGATGCAGAAGTAAAGTCTTATGTCACCAATACCTTTGCAGCTCCTACAGAACAACAATTAGCTAGTAGTGATTCTGGTTCCAAGTATGACAGTTCGTACAGTGTAATAGCCCGTTCTACAGTGTACTATACAATTAGCTACAACAACGGACGTAAATATTACGATATGAGTCGTGTATCAGGTTCATGGTCTATTTTAGACAATTCCGTTACAGTAGGCGGCTATAGGGTGCTATACGGCCAAACTGGCATTAATAAGTCAGGTTATTCAGTTACTCAAAAGTCTAATTATAAATATCCTGGTGGTGCGTTTACTTATTACACACCAAGTTCTTGGCAGCCGATTTGGGCAAATGATTCTTATGTTCACTCTATAGGAGTAACTACTCGCTGCGCTATTGAAAGAAGAGGAAGTTCATGGACTTTAACTTTCTATAATAACATTTAAATAGTATAATATTTGTATTAGTGAAAGCGTAACATTTGAATAGTTATTTAATGTTGCGCTTTCACAATTTTAGGGGGGATTGGATGTCGAAAAAGTATTTTTCTATTATTAATATATTACTTGTAGTGGGTTTATTTTTTATTTTAAAAGAAGGATTTGAATATGAGATTCAGTTAGAAAAAGAGTCTGCTGGTAATTTCGATCCGACTAAAATCACAACCTTTCAATATTTATTTCCTATTTTAATCGGGGTATATTTAAGCTTATTTATTATCGTGAATATGCTTATTACCACAAAAAGTAAAAAGAGAAATTGGGCTTTTGATTGGCTACAATTTTTCACTATTACCGTTCCAGTTGCCATAATTATTTTTTCTCCTTATATAGGATTTGAAAGAACCAAATCTCCCTTAACTTATTTTATTTTGTGCATTGTTTTAGGTTATTCGCTTATAACATCCATTAAAAAGCATTTAGATAACGATTGAATTATAGAATACGAAAGGGTGGTTACTCGTCCCTTTTTTTGAAAAAACGGGGAAGGGCTAAAATATCAGCTGTTGCATCGATTTTCTTAATGCTGAATTTTGATGAGCTGATCGTTACATTGCTGACATATGACATATCTGAAAAACATCTAAATATTTTCTTGCTCTTAGCAAAAAAAGAGATGTTATCAGGTGTTCTTTAAACGAAATCAGAAATCGTATACCCCCCCTTTCTTCTAATTTGGTGAGGAATCTGTTTTTTTTATATTTATAATAATTGCTATTCCTTCCGCAGATTCCTTTTAGCCCTTATAAGGGTACTTTTCGAAATACCAGTCTTTCCCTCAACTTCTTTATAAGAATGATTATCTAAAAGTGATAGAGCATGTTCAATATGTTCTCTTTGAAATTTTTTGGGTCTACCTTCTCTAAAATCATCACGCTGCTTAGCGATTGCTTTTCCCTCCTGGGTACGTTCTACAATCATATCACGCTCAAACTCCGCAAAGGCACTCATAACACTAAATATAAGCCTTCCTGTTGGTGTGTCTTCTACAAGACCCATGTTAAGCACATGAACCCTTACACCTCTTTCGAACAATCCTTTAATAGTGCTTATTCCATCTACTGTTGAACGTGCAAATCGATCTAGTTTAGTAATAACCAATGTGTCGCCTTTTTTAAGTACTTCCAGTAGCTTGTTAAATTCGGGGCGATCTCTTTTAGTTCCGGTAAACTTATCTTTATAAATCACCCCACAACCTTCTAAATCTAATCGTTGTAATTGGGATTCTAAATCTTGATGTGTAGTAGACACCCTCGCATAACCATATTTCATTAAAAACACCCCTTCATTTCTGACACTATGTAATGACACTTGGCAATACCTTGTGTCACTTTAGATTTTATTTTGCATCTATTTTTAGTGCTATTTTGCACTGGAAATAAATATAAAAAGCCTAATCTCTCCTTCTTTAAAAGGAAAAATTAGACTTATGGTTTGCCACAATCGCGCCCTTTTATTGAATATCGATAGACTTTGAAAAGAACGCATTTCCTAACTTCAAAGGAAATTTACTGTATTAAGATTAGATTATTTACCGCTCTAGTAATAGCTGTGTATTTCCATTGAGCATGATTTTTATAATTTAAGATTTCATCATAAATAAGTAAGTTTCCAAATTGACTACCTTGACTTTTATGGGCAGTAATACAATAACCAAAATCAAATTTATCATACAATTTAACTTCTTCTCTATATAAAATTTCCCTCTTTCCAGTAAAAGATGAATGCAAAATCAGTAAATTCTCAAATGATTCTTCGAGGAATTCGGGTTTGAAATTCATCCTTATACAATCTCTTGTTAACACTTTATCTTTTTCCATTTGTTGCTCAATATCTGTAATATAACCAATAATTCCATTTACCAATGATATATCTTTAATGGTTTTATTCCAATTATTCCTCAAACAAATCATTTTTTCCCCATAAACTGGCAGTGGACTTTTGATTCCTTTCTTCTCTCTTATAACGTTATTGAAATATTCCCTAGTACTATTCTTTCCACAGATCATTTGATCAGCTCTACTAGCCATATCAATAATTTTTTCATTACTTTTTTCGTTAATTGTGTCTTTAGAAATTACGAAAACACTTTTTCCATAGCGTCCCGGAGGTATACTCTTACCTTCCCGTGCAAGCATACTTAAATAGATTATTGGATTGTCTTTAGCCTGTCTATGTATTTCAGTAAGTTCTGCGTCAGGTTTATTGAGAAGTTTAGTTTTTTCACCTATTGGTTCTAATTGACCTCGATCGCCCAAAAAAAGCACTTTTATTTCAAAACTTAGTAGATCCTCTAGCAAATCTCTGTCAATCATAGATGCTTCATCACATATAATTAATTTAAGATTCTTTAACTCGGCTTTCTCCTTTAATACAAAACCAATAAATTCATCTATCCTATATATAAGTTTGTGTATAGTACTTGCCTGATAATTACCCTTGGCTTTTTGGGTTATAACAACACTTGCTTTACCTGTTGGGGCTACGAATGAAACTTCATTTAACTCAATATTTAATGCATTAATTAAATATTCAACGCAGGTAGTCTTACCTGTTCCTGCATACCCTGTTAAAACAAATGCTTGTGATGTGGAGCTTTCAAACCACTTTTGAGTCTTCTCAACCACTTCTTTTTGCATTGAAGAAAGTATAACGTTTTTTGCAATTACCATAAGTATTCTATCCTTTCTAACAACCCAGTAGGCCTTTTTTAGTAAATACTAAAGGTGCCACTCCAAAGAGAAGCACCCATCTATTTAAAAGTAAGAGGATGAAGAAGTTTTATATCAATTTTGCCTTGGGGAGGTCATAATTGAAATACTACTTTCTAACTCTTATCTTTATCCCATTATACATGCAATTATAAACTAAGCTTTTTTTAAAGAAGGGTGTAAATATATAAAAGAAGCAATTGTTGCAATAATGCCCCCAATAAATATGGTAATTTCTGTTCCAAACTGTTCAGCAATTATTCCTGCTACTAAAGCTGAAATTGGCATTAATATCCATGTCATAAAACGACTTGTAGCTTGGACACGTCCTAACAAATAATCAGGGCTAAGTGTTTGACGAATGGTTACAATACACGGGCTCATAATCGCAGCTGAAATTGTACCCAATGCATTCATAACTGCTAACCAAAAAAACGTATCAGAGAAGCTAAATGCTATAATTGAAATTCCGCCCATTGTTCCTGAGAAAAATAAGATACTTCTATATGAAAAATAATTCCTAAGTAAATTTGTTAATAAAGCTCCACCTATTGCGGCGATTCCTCCGATAGATAACAGAAAACCTATTTGTGCTGCTCCTAGACCTACTGAAGATTTCAGGTGAATTACCAGCATAGTTAAAAAAAGTGTAGTCCCAAAAATAGAAAAAAGCATAGCGATGTTAGTATATAATATAGGTTTTTGTTTAATTACAAAGTCAAACCCTTCCTTTATATCAGTGAAAACTTTGGTGCTACTTTTTTGTTTTTGTACGCTTTCGATATTTAAACTTAACACGACTAGGAAACCCAAAAAGAAGCTTACACTATTAATAATTAGACCCAAACCAGGGTTAAAAATACTGATAAGTATTCCTCCTAATCCTGGGGCGATAAAAACAGCAGTATGAAATATACCTGTATTAATAGAATTAACTAATTGCAAATCTTTTTTCTGAACTAATTTTGGGACTGATGCAAACTGAGAAGTATTATAGATTTGGGTTAACGCTCCTACTATCAATGCTCCTACGTACACCTCCCAAATATAAAGGAGTTCCATCATATGTAATGAACCCATTAAACCAATCACAATAAATCTCCCTAAATCACAAATCAGTAAGATCTTCTTACGATTAAATCGATCCGCCAAAACACCAGTAAATGGCTGAATAACAATTGGAAGCCTTTCTAAAGCTGCTACGATACCCATACTCAATGGCGACCCTGTCATTGCTAATACAATTAAAGGCAGAGCTATTAAATAAATTTGGTCTCCAAAAAAAGAAACTAAATTACCTCCAATAAACCTAAAAACTTGATAATTCTTTTTAAATTCAGGTAATTTTTCCTCTGAATGAACTTGTGCAGTTGAAGCTCCCATTTAATCCCCCCTAAGTTAATTTTCCAAGAATAGCTTTAATTCCTTTGGTAACAGTGTCAAAGCCTCTTCGTTAATACTGTATTTATTTGAATTGGGTAATACCAATCTTGCCGCTTTTAAAATTTTTAAATGATGATGAACCGTTGTCTTTCCCATCTTCAATTCATCTGTTAACTCTTGGAGTGATAAACTTTTTTCTTTAATCATTTTCAAAATCTTTAATCGGTTTTCATCTCCGAGTGCTTTATACCTTTGCACTAGCATTTTATTTGGAACATATTTACTATCAATAGAAATACTTTCATTAGCGACCGCATAATAGAATACTTTCACACCTTCTAAGTCTGCTTGTACGTTCCATGGCCGATAAATGTAGTGGGGTATGAGAATAACTTTAAATACACTTGGTTCTGGAGGATAACTAATACCATCTGTAGCCCACTCTACAAATTGTTCTGGTTCCAACTTTTCAATCATTTTTTCTTTAGAATTCTTATCTCTGCTAAGTATTGATTGTAGCTTTTCTTTTTCAGGTTCTACCACTGCCTTATACCAACCAGACATTACTTCAATCAAATGATTTTTTAATTCTTCCGTGTTTGTTTTACTAATAAACTCTAGGTATGAAGGGAGAAAAGGATTAGCCTTAGTAAAGTTCTGTAATTCACTAAGAGCTTCCTTTGATCCTTGCACTAGTCCATTTCTCTGTATATTTTTGTCTTTCCCTAGATAAGGAATTGCTATAGACTTTAACTCCTCTGGAGATAGTTTTCTCACATAGGCAATAAATGAAGATAAATTCTTGAAATCTTCTTGATGTAATATTTGAAGAAGTGTTTTCCAAGTATTATGCGTTTGTGCGTATTCAAGTTGCTCAGTCATGTCCTTGGATAGAGACTTCTTGATACTTTCCCTGTTCTGCTTAGATAGATCGAGGGTCTCAACAAGAGAATGATTTGTTATAGCCGCAATTCCTAGTGCAGATTCCCATAAAAGTGAACATTTCACTTCCACGCTATATTTTTCTCTTTCTTTAGTTCCCATAGAAAATAAATCCATATTATCTCCTCCTGCATTTTATTCTATACTTTTAGAATAAAATATTCAACACTTTTAGAAAATGAGATTTTACATAAAAAATAGACACTCTTATTAAAGGGTGTCTTTAGAACAATAGAAAAAGCAATACTCATATAACTCTTACTCCACAAAAGGGCCCCGATTGCTTAATTGTATTGTATCAGAAAAACTTTTATAATTGTCAGTTAACCCTAGTATTTACAGTATCAAAAATGATTGTTTTTAAGACGAATTTTATCAGCTCACTTTTTCTTGATAATTGATGGAATATTAGTTTCAAAAGGTTATTCAAAATCTACGACTCTTATACTACCCTTTGTGATACAATATAATGGAAAGGACGGTATCTATTTATGAACCGATACATTTATGGCTATGCAAGAGTCAGTACTCAAAAGCAAGATTTATCTCGACAGATAGATTTGTTAAAAACATATAACTGTAATGAAATACTAACGGAAAAAATTACAGGTACAAAATCGAATCGGCCAGAGTTGAATCGTTTAAAAGATAAATTGAGACCACATGATGTTGTCGTTGTCGAAAGTTTCTCCAGGCTGGGAAGAAGTACGAAAGATTTAATAGATATTGTCAATTATTTTGAAGAACATGACGTAAAACTAATCAGCAACAAGGAGAACTTTGATACATACACGCCGCAAGGGAAACTAATGATGACAGTCTTCCAAGCTTTCAGCCAATTTGAACGGGATTTGATTGTAGAACGCACCAAAGAAGGGCTGAAAAGTGCTAGAGCAAGGGGAAGGAAAGGCGGAAGACCGAAAGTGAATCATAAGAATATCTCCAGAGCGATAAATCTTTATCATACAGAAGAGTACAGCGTAAAGGATATTGTAGACATGACTGGAATTAGCAAAGCCACACTTTATCGGTATTTAAATAAGGAAGAAATCAAGAGTTCATAACAATTGTAACTTTTATGTTGGAAGGAGAGTTTGTATGGAAAATCCACCTCAGTTGGCTTCGTGTTCAGAAGAACAAAGACAAAACGCTATGGATAAATTCAAGATAATAAAACCATATCTTTCCGATGAAAAAACATTAAACACTATTGTAAAGGAATCAGGTATCTCAACACGAACACTCCAATATTGGATTAGTAAGTATCGGCAATTTGGATTAAAAGGTTTGATTCGTAAAAATCGTGGAGATGCAGGTAGCTTTAAGGTAGCAATAGAAGTGCAAGAAGAGATTAAGAATTTAATTCTAAACCACAAAAAAAATTCAATCACTTCAATCCATAGAAAGATATGTAAAATATGTACAAAGAACAATTGGCAAAAACCTAGTTACAATCAGGTATATGCCCTTTCAAAAACTCTCTTACCAAGCATGAAAAAACTAGCCTATGAAGGAAGAAAAGAATATCAAAATAGTTTTGACCTAATTCACCGCAGGGAAGCAAGTTATCCCAATGAAATCTGGCAGGCTGATCATACTCCTTTGGATATTATGGTTTTAAATGAAAAAGGAAAACCAGAAAGACCTTGGCTGACTATTATTATGGATGAGTATAGTCGGGCAATTGCTGGATACTTTTTAACCTTTCAAGATCCAACCGCCATTCATACAGCATTAGTTTTGCACCAAGCGATTTGGAGAAAAGGCAATCCCGAGTGGCAAATATGTGGTATACCTGAAAAATTTTATACAGACCATGGAAGTGATTTCACGTCCAATCATTTAGAACAAGTTGCAATTGATTTAAAAATTAATCTGTTATTCTCTGCAGTCGGTGTTCCAAGGGGGCGTGGGAAAATAGAAAGGTTCTTCTTAACTGTTAATCAATTGTTTTTGCAGGATCTTCCTGGTTATATAGGAAATCAAACTAATCCATCACTTATCACCATTAAAGAGTTAGATGAAAAATTATCGGATTTCATCATATATCATTACCATCATAGGATTCATAGCACCACAAAAAAAGAACCAATACATGCATGGAATCATTCTGGCTTTCTACCCAATATGCCTGAAAGTTTGGAGAACCTTGATTTATTACTATTGAATGTTGCAAAGCCAAGAAAAGTTCATGCTGACGGTATTCGCTTCCAAGGATTAAGATATATCAATATTAACTTGGCTGCATACGTTGGTGAAACAGTTATTATTCGTTATAATCCAAGGGATATTGCTGAGATACGAGTTTTCTATAAAGATGAATATTTATGTACAGCGATTTCTCCTGAAATTTCCGATTATACCGTCGATTTAAAAGATATTGTTTCAGCCCGAAATAAGGTAAGAAGAGATCTAAAAAAACAACTTGATGCAGGGAAATCAATTGCAGAAGAGGTCATTTTATCGAAGCAAAATGATGTAAAAGACAACCTATCCAAGTCAAAATCAAAGAAGTCAAAATTAAAGAGGTATTTCAATGAATAAGCGCAAAAATTTTATTGAAACGAAAGAATACAAGAGATTTGCTGAATTTTGTGGTGCCTGTATCAAGTATAAGTATATTGGTATTTGTTATGGATTACCTGGTGTGGGCAAAACACTATCCTCAAAATATTACTCAAATTGGGATTCTATCGAAAAACAAATAGATTATAAAACATTAAATGAAGCAGGCTTAGACGCTGATGAAAAAATACTTGAAGCAAAAACAATTTTCTATACGGCTCCAGCGGTGCGAGCGACTAAAATGACCGATCAGATTCATACAATTGGATTCCGAATGAATATGGCGAGGACTATGTATAAAGAACGTACAGAGGGAACAGAAGGAGATTATTCCACTGCTACCTATAGCGATATCGACTTGATTATTATTGATGAAATAGATCGACTAAAATTGCAGCATTTAGAACAGCTTAGGGACATCTATGATCGGAATGATATTGCAATGATATTCATCGGCATGCCTGGTATTGAGAAAAGATTGGCGCGATATCCTCAACTTTTTTCTAGAATAGGTTTTGCACATGAATTTGATAATCTTAGTAAAGATGAAACACATCATATCTTGGAGTATAAATGGCAAGAGTTAGGTCTCTCCATAAAACTCGAAGACTTTTCTGATTATGAGGCAATCACCAGCATTATTAAGATTACCAATGGAAATTTTCGGCTCATTCAAAGACTTTTTATGCAGATTGATCGTATACTCGAAATAAACAAACTCGAAACGATAACAACGGAAGTGGTTGAGGCTGCACGAGATAGTTTGGTTATCGGTATTAAATAAACTATAGGAAGGCCATCTTTATAATCAGTGATGGCTTTTTATAAGGTGCTTATTATGCAAATTATCGATTGAAATAGATGCAAAATAACTTCAAAAGTGACAACCTTGATTTTACTGGAATATAAAAAGAGAGTCAAAACCTTTAAGTTATGACTCTCTGTAAAATATGATTTTTTCCTTTGTGGAGGAAATGCAGATTTACTACATTAAATATTTAGGGAAATATAATAGCCTAATTCCTCAATATCTTGTTGAGAAATTAGGCTCTGATCTTCAGCAATCGCGCCCGTTAACGGAAGAGTCCTTTGTTATTTGGTATATCTGGTTAATTGTCTTATGGATAACCACTAACCAATATTCCAACAATAAAAGATATTACTCTCATAATTAAATCAATGACAAGTTAAGCCCCCATGGTTGTACTTTCGTTATATAAATGCCCTGTAATTATAATTGGGGTTATAATGATTAAAACACCGAAATAAAATTAATAATTAAGAGTATTAACAAATTATTTTTCATGGAAAGGTATCTATTGGTAATCCTTTAAAAGCTAATCCTGCGCCTTTAATTCAGCATCATTATCTTTCATTATACCATTTCGAATTGCTACATTTCGAATTACCTCAGCTCGTTTGTCTAACATTTTATCAGCAAGATTACACAATCGGTCAAATTCGGCCTCTTCAAGAGGATAGTATAGTCGAAATACACCTTTAGAGTTGAGGAATACATTCTTTTTGGTCGCATAATCATTATACTCATGACACTTCAAAGTAAAATACTCAATTTTGGCATAATCCTCGTCCATCAGGTATTTGGTAGGTACTAGCACAGAAACGAGTGCTTTTAGTCGTTCAAGACCGATTTCTTTTGACAGGTATGTTCGATGATTTCCGCCTGAACCAACCGTGAATTTACCGTTAGGCAGTCGAACCAAATGTAGTGTCATACAGTGGGTATTTTCCCAACCCCTTTCCTTGACTGATCTTTTTAAATAGCGCATATCCTCATCATCCTTAATACTTTTTGGACGCAATGATAGACCAATGATATCCGCCGTATCAACCCACATTGCACCAATATCATATAGTTCATAAGCACCATACTGCATATAAAGTTGTTCTGACTTCTTCCAGCGTTTCTTAAAAAATAAATTCAATAACATAAAAGCCCCCCTGTTCCATTAAATAGTTATTCAAAATTGAATAACTTCATTCCTACTATCTATCAAAAGAACGGGGATGCCTTTAAGGCATTATTTTACTTTTCAAGGATAACTCTTTGTAGATTGGTGCAATCTTTATTACAAAATCGCGCCCGATTAAAGAACACTAACCTATACATAAACCTAAATGTTACTCATCTACTTGGTACGTTTTAGGGGTACTCATTGTTTCATCAACTTTCTCTATTAGTTTCTGATTTATATTAAGTTTCCCTATAACTATTTCTTCTAATAAAACATTCTTTGTGACATACCCATCGAGTATTAACGAAGCAAAGCATTGCGCATTTACAGTTTGTTTCCTTTCGAGCTCAAAGGGTATGGTTCCATAACTATGTGCAGCGTCGTTCCTGAGCGCAAATAGGTTATAATAGAAATCGATATAAGTAGTTTCACTTTTTGGGAATG
Organism: Virgibacillus necropolis; assembly: GCF_044793635.1. Lineage (GTDB taxonomy): Bacteria > Bacillota > Bacilli > Bacillales > Amphibacillaceae > Virgibacillus_F > Virgibacillus_F necropolis_A. The sequence goes on along the minus strand of NZ_CP084993.1, from coordinate 54,293 downwards.
TATCATCAGGATTTATACCGATTTGATTAATCCATTTTTGTTTATGCTCTAAAAGACGGTTTCTATTTTCCTTTTTAGGCGGTTTTCCTATCAATGCTTCAACGCATCTACAAGCTTGTACAATTGCTGCCTCATAATCAGATATTAAATTTGCTTGCTCCCAAAATTCCGGTTCATGACTTAGATGCTTTTTATAGGGATAACGACCTAGCTCACACATTAAACAACAATAATGTGAATTCATGGATGCATAAAAGGTACTCACAGCAGTAAATGCTTTATCGTCACGTAAAAGCAATTCTATGATTGGAGAAATTAAATATAAATCATTGAGCTTTAAAATAGTACCATTCAGTAAACTATATCTTTCAGCGTCATCACAATCATATATTTCTTGCTCTGATATTAGTTTATTCGAATCAAAATAGTAACACCACCTATACTCCAATTCCAAAGTGTGCTCAAATTCTCTTGAGTAAGAGTATGCTAGTTGTATTACTGTTCCAATGTTCTTCCAAAAATTTCTGTCCTTTACATTCTTTGAGACTCTTGATACTAATGCGGTATAAGAATCCTTAGTATGTGTCCATAAAAATAGTTCTTCATCATCACATTTCATTAATGGAACAAAGTCATGTACATTAGGTTTATAACTATTTTCAAACTTGATTCCTTGTATAAAAGCATGATTACATACATTATTTGGTATATCATTTGGATAGTATTCATCCAAATATGCTTGACGTTTTTTATACATTTCATCAAGTCCGATTGCTAACTCACTTGTGAATTTAGCCCAAAAACTATTGTCTTTATTATCATCACTGTTCATAAATTCACCCCATATCAAATAAAGCTAGATACCAAATTTAATCTTCTATAACCTGGCCTTTATGTACAATACGGGCGCCTATCTTTATTACAGAAAAGCGCCCTTTTATGGAATAACCTGAGCTATTAACCGGTATTTGAAATAACTGTAAAGCTCTCCCATCCACCATCTTGACTGACATTAATCATTTATATGAATATCAGGGTTTTGCCTTTGTAAATAGGAAATAAAAGTATCTTTGTTTTTGGGTGAGACCATTGCAACGTTAGTGGTTAATTTTCCATAAGTAATTTCATACTTTTCAAAAGAAAAGGCGGCACTGGCAAGAATCCCTTTTGTATATTTAATTGATACAATGTCACTTATGGGAACCTTAATTTTATGTGGCCCAAAAGAAATAAATAAAATATCATCTACAATTGAATAATATGCTCCCCACCAAACCCAGCCTATGTATATACTAGCAACTAACAATAAGATTGCAACGAACCCTTTTAATATAATTGAAGAACCATCATTAGTTGGTACAAATAAAATTGCCAATATAGCCGTTATTAGGGATGCCATCACAATGTAGTTCATAATAAAATGAAACAAACTTTTTTTCGGTTTGAATTTCAATTTTTCAACCCCTATACGGAATATATTATCATTAACAAATAATTCATCTTAGCAATTTGATCCAGGAGGGGCACAAACCTTATTCCTGATATGCGCCCGATGATGGAAGAACCTTTATAATATTTATTTGTTCCATTCATACTCCAAAACACTATATAGTAAAGAACTTCTCCAACCATCTTTTATCAGTAGGTCCTCACGTATTTTCCCTTCCCGGGTCATCCCAGCTCTTTCTAAAACCATTAATGACCCAATATTTCTAGTGTCACAAGTTGCATATATTCGATGGAGGTTTAATTCTCTAAAACCAAAGTCAATAAGCAGTTTAGCGACGGATGTTGCTATTCCCTTTCCCCAATATTCTGGATTAACAATATAACCGATTTCTCCGCTTTTATTGGTAAAATCTCTGATATTGAACTCTCCAGCCCCGATCATTCTATTATCATCTTTATGAACTATTGCAAGTACATATCTTAACCTTGGTTCCTCAGCCGCAGCATTCATCGCTTTATGAATAAAGTCCTTTGTATCTTTTTCAGTATTAGGTCCCCAAGGTTGATATTGTGAAACTTTATCTTGTGATGCATATTTATGAACGTCAATCCAATCGTTTTCATTGAATTCCCTTAATAATAACCTTTCATTTGAGAGAATAACATTATTTGACTCGATTAAATCCACCTCCATCTGTAGTGAGTTACATAGTTATCAAAATCAATTAAGAAAAAGTACCATTACTCGATATTGAACAGTCATTTAAGCAATTAAGCGGTATATGATTGATCTCTAACAACTACAGTTTCAGGTTCAAAGCGAATGAACACATTTTGAGGATCTTGGTTTTTAAATCTAGGATCCCAGTTATTTTCCTTTGGACCCAAATATTTTGTAAATAACCGTTTTGCTAAGTCAAAATTAAATTGTTCTACCGTTGCTTTTCCTCTGAATCCTGCGTGTAATACCTTACCTGTAGTAGGATTAAAATCTACAATACCGATAGCACAATTTGGATTTTTGCCTATTCTGAGTGGAAAGGTATCTCCAGGCGTTCCTATAACCCAAAGGAATTTATCTTCCCAAATAAACCACACCGGTGATTCCCTTGGCCCTTCGGGAGAAGCCGTCGACAAATGAGCAAATAACGGTTTCTTTAAAAATTCATCCAAATCAAAACTTCGTTCACCTTTAATAATCTCCATTTATTCTACCCCTTTATTAAAGATTAGCGCCCGATTCAGGAATAATTTTTTACGGTTCACTAATTCCTACTGCAAGCAAAAGAAAATAAGCGACAACTAACACTCCACCATTCAAAATTATTCCTGTTATAACAAACCACAGTTTTTTAGATAATATCGCAAAAATAATTCCAAGTACGGAAAGAAACGTAAACACACTAATGATTAATGTCAAATTCGCATTAGGCCCCCTTGTTATAAAGAAAAAGATGACACTTATTATCACGCTCAATATTGATAAGAAACCTAATACATTCTTTGTTCTTTTGTTCAAGATTATATATCCCCCCTTAAATCAGTAATTTTTGTTAAACAAAATGGACGCTTAACTTAATACTAATTATTTCAAATTCAAGGAATAAACTCAATCTTTCCTATAAAAAAAGGAACTTACCTTATTCGCGATAAGCGCCCTTTAGTTGAACAAGAAAATGATTTTAAATCTTTCTGGAATGTCTCAGTTTAATATACGTTGGATATTCTTTTGGGATATTTTCGTATTGAAATTTGAAACCTTTGGATTCGTAAAAGGGAATTCCTTTCATATTTCCTTTTTGTACGGATACCCACTGCTTTTTGGCGCCATACTCCTCTTTTTGTTGTTTCGTAATAGCATCTAATAATTTAGAGCCAATGCCTTCATTTCTCCTTTCGGGGTCAACGTATATTACAAATAATTCTCCGACCTCTTCATCTATCATTCCTCCACCTGCAGCACCAACTACTTTTCCGTTTTCGACAGCTGCAAAATATCCACCCCAGTCACGATTTGATTCGGTTACTTCTCTTAATATTCTCTCGTGATTATAAAAATCCCTAATAACTCTTTCAATCCACTCTTTTGAGTGGGTTTCTCCATAAGTCGCCCAATAACCCCTGATACATACACTTGAAATTCCTTCAACGTGGCTTTCATTAGCTATCATAATTTGTATCAGATAGATTCTCCTTTCTTTGTACAATATCATTTCGGAATAAATTATTATTCAACATAATGGCTCAATCGTATTATAAGGTTAGCCAATAATTTTATGATATTGGTTGGACAATCCAAATTCGATAACCATCCGGATCAGCTATGACTGCTTCTTTAACTCCCCACTCACGGTCTACTGGTTCCTGAACGATTTCCCCACCAGCACTTTTGATGAAATCAACAGCGGCCACTACATCATCAGTCATTAATTCAAATACAATTCCTTTTTCCACCGGTTGAGGTTCATCAATAATATGCAGCATAACGCTGATTTTATTGTCACCTTCCCCAACAGAAAAATAAGCCATACCATTTTCTACAAAATCTTCGGTCAGGTTTAATACATTTTTATAAAAATCGATTGATCTCTCCAAATCTTTTATCGGAATAATAATTGTATTGATTTTTTCAATATGAAAATTTGCCATTGGATTCCTCTCCTTTTATTGTAAGAATATCTCTAGCACATCGATTACTTTTTTGATCTTATCAGTATTGATTGAGAAGTATTTTGTGTTCCCTACTCTACGGAATGACACGAGTCCTGATTTGTTTAATTGGTTCAGATGACGCGATATCGTACTTTGCTTCATGTCCAGTTTCATTACAATTTGCTGTGCAAACATTTCCCCGTTTTCAGCTAACAATCCAATGATTTGAACACGTGTTTTATCTCCCATCCCCTCGAATGCCGGTGAAACTGCCGTGAAATCTGGTTCTTTCGTTTGTTTTTCCAAACTATCTTCTGCAGGTTCAAACATAACGTACATGTGTTGGTCGACACTGAAAAGAATCAATAGTCGATCTAAATTAAATACAGGTATAAATGTCACGCTTTTTGCCCGCTTTATATTATTGAGTTCATTCGTATCAGGAGAAAGTCTAGTTACTTCCATAAGAGCTTCATCATTTGTCCGATACGCCTTGGATATAAGATGATTATTTTTCCGCTGCCATTCACCTAAACGTTTATCTTCCTTTTCCCAAAGCTGTTTAAAGCCGGATAACCAAAATCCCTCAATTAGGTGAATGATTTTTTCTTTAACAAGCTTCAGGTCGTCATAAAAGGTGAGAGATTCCTCTATATCCTTCCCTGCCCAGCTTAGCAAAACTGCTTTAATGGCCCTGCGTCGATTCACGGGCTTCTTTAACTCTTCCACTTCTAAGCTAACATTCTCCATAGTATCCTCCACCAGAGGAACACGAGGTAGAAACTGATAATAATAGTCCATGTTTTCCCTGATTCCGTATATAAGAAGATCTAACACTTGCTCTTCAGGCATCACCTTCCACCAGGTGATAAACTGCTCCCAATCCTCATTCAAATTATCATGCTTTTTAATGTAAAATTCCCGAAGAATAACAGCGTGAGCAAAAACAGTTCTTAGGAGGTATAAATCCTCTATAATATTTTTTGGCAGTTGGTTGGAAAAATAATTTAACCACCCTGATGAATGGGGGGAACTGTTCAAAAAGTAATCAGTTAGTTGAATATTGGTCAGAAGGTTAACACCCAGTGACTGTTCCATTTGTAAATTTGGTGATGGGTAAGTAGATACAAAAAAGTCCCTTTTCATGGTACACCTCCCTACATGCATATATTCAATATTTGAATATAAGCTATTTTACCCAAATACTAATTAATTTTCAAGTAATTTTTGTAGTATTAAATCAATACACCTTTTAACTCTTTTCTTTATCCAAATAGGAAGAAACCCATTTTGAAATTAATCAAAATGGGTTCCTTCCAAGCGGCTTTAGGATTGATTTACATAAAAAGTTTGGCGTTTTACGTATATGGTTTCGGTTTCCACAACTACAATTCATAATGCAATAAAAAAATTTAAACTTAGTAAACAGGATAATCATTAAATACTAATGCCTGTTTACTCAATAATAATTATTTGATATTTACTCAATCCTTTATAAGGAGTTATTCCGCAATATGGCCCGTTTGCGGAAGATCACTAAGGTAGCCTCTTTACTGAACTATCACATTTTCGACTCCAACTATCACACCTTTGATTCCAAAAATTATGGTTATTTAGCTTTGATCATCCAGCAAACGTTTTATAGATTCTTTCTTTTTAATAAATAGGTAGTTCATCTTTAACTTTATCATCTTCTTTCTCTTCGTATGTTTCTTCTTCATTTTCTAAGTTAAATTGTTCTGCTGCATCATTAATCGTATCTTGATCAATCGTTCCTTCAACTTCTTCTAGCTCATACAAATCATTTTCAAGTCCTTGAAGTGTTTCTTCCACATCATCTCCTTCAATTGAAATAGTTTGCTTGTCACCGTTTTGTGCTGATGCATCAGTATTCATTAGGTCTAATTCTTCTTGTGTTAATTCATCATCTTGAAGGATGATGTCTTCTTCTTTAGGGGGCTTTGGTATTAAATCTTTTGCTTCCTTGAAAGGTTCTTCTGGTTCTTCTTTTTGTTGAGGAACAAAAGGTTTTAAATTAAAAACCTTAATATATTCTTCCCTATTGTTCCTGTAACAAGGTTTTCTATTTTTGTCCGTTAAAAACCCATTGTAAATAATAAATTGAAACGCTTTTTTTGCTTTTAATGGGCTTGCAGAAGTTGAAAAGATATAACATTCATCATCCTCTAAATTGGTTAACTTCCCCGCACTTACTAATTCCTTTTTTTGATATTGTTCATTTTCAGACGTACTATGATTATTTTTAGTACTTAATATCCCGCCGCTTTGACTCATTCCCCCTGTTTCAAATCGAACGGTAGATGATTCAGTTAGACTGGCAAAATATTTTGCAGTTTCGGGATCTCCTGTTTTCAGAAAAAGGCGAGTAGCATGGTTGCTTATTATAGTTCTCGCGCCTTCCTTACCGTATTTTTTTTCTAATTGTGCATTATCTTGAATAATGGTTTGCATTGATAATCCTAAACCACGACAAGTTGCTAATGTTTCGTCATACCCGTTCAGTTTTCCGATATTCGCAAATTCATCCAGTAGAAATGTTGTTTTAATTGGTAAAGTGTCATCATCTTGCTTGTCAGCAATAGAATAAAAGGTATCTATAAGTTGATCAAAAAATGTAGCTGTAATCGCCTGGAAGGGATTCTTCCGCATTGGTATTTTGACATATAGGATGCTTTTTTGTTTTTGGAAGTCATAAAAGTTAAAATCACTTTTTCTAGTCATTTGATTCACCTTAGTAATTCGAAAACTAGATATGGAAGAATCAAAGTTTGATAAAACACTTGCACGTGTTGGCCCTTCAAGGGAGGTTGTTCCTTTTAAAGTTGAATAAGCATCGTTATCTTTTCCAACAACTTCATCAACAAAGTAATGATACATTTCTTGACTTGGACTAACATATTCGTTATAGACATGAATTACATCATTCATATTCGCTTGTTTATTTACACTTTTACAATATACAATCAATCCAAAAAGTATTTTTTGAGCACGTTCCCCAAAAAAGTCTATTTCTGGCTTTTCAGTTGCATTTTTGGCTATCGTCATTGATACGCTCTGCGCGTCCTGATCACTATTAACATAATCCAAAATATTATATTGACTCTGTTCAAAATCAACAAAATCAATTTGATACACGTCATAACCTTGATCTCTTTTTAATTGAGAAGTTAAATTGAAAAGTTCCCCTTTTGGGTCAGTCACTATCATAGTTTCATTTCTTATATTAATTAGGTTGGGTATTACATACCCTTGCCCTTTTGAAGAACCAGAAGAACCAATAACTAATACATTTTTATTATCAGCCGATGTATCTTCAGGAATTGTAATCAGGTTTTTCTTATTTTCTTCCCTGGCTAGAATAATTCCTTCTTCTGTTCCTAAAGCTACCTTTTTATCGTTATTGTCATACTTTGTATATTTCCGTTTAGCAGTAATCTCTTTATTAATATAATCAATTGGTTTTGCCATTCTCCCTGAACCATGAACCCCGTGTTCAGAAGCATCTTCGTATGTTTTTTCAAATATATCTATATGTTTTAAAAACCAACCTATAAACAGTCCAGAAATTGCTACAATCACCAATAAATATTCGGGTGATGTTGTTTGAAGAAATTGAAAGACCGACTCATAATTTAATAAAGCATCTCTTAAATTTATTTTTTCCAACAAACCGTATAGCAAGCCAGAAATAGAGTAAACCACTATACATGTGAGTAAAGCTGTAGCAACAATCTTTTGCCATGAGCCCTTTTTTAATTTCCTTTTCTTCATGTACAACCATCCTTTCTATTAGAGTTCTAAATGATTTCCTTTTTCTCTATGCTTACGTCGTTTTTTCTTATAACTTGGTTCCATCTTCTGCGCTTTTTCTTTCTTTGCTTGTTGCATATCTTCAAGCGCTTGGAATAATCCATCAGATATATGATTCATATATGCTTTTTCCACCTTATGATTAGGTGTTTTATCTTGTTTGTTACTGTGTTCTTCTTGTCGTTGTTTGTGGTTTATTGCCAATTGTTTTAGGTCTTTATCAAGATCAGAAGTAGACTTTCCTTCTGCTTTCAATTGGTTTAGCTGCACTAATGCTTCTGTACTGGAAACATGTTGTACATCCTCCTGATTATAATGTTGACTTAAATCTTTTCGTAAAAATTCTTTGTTTCCTTCTAATTCGTGGGAAAGCTGTTTCTTTTGTAACTGGTATTCTTCCATTTTATTGCTTGCAATATATGCCTTATCAAAGTTCTTCTTCTTTAGTGCTTCCACTCTTTCTCTCGATTGTTTCTTGATGGCACGATCAAGAATAAAGATACTTTTCTCTGCGTTTCGTGTTTGTTTTATTAATGGAACAGTTAATGACTGATCCATTTCAAGATGTTTAATTTCATGTTTCGGTATCAGTGTACCTGTGTCTTTAAAATGTTCCACTGCCGCGTACATTTCATCTGCTTTATAGGATTTGCTTTCACCATATAGATGAGTAAACTCTTGTTCCGTAAATCGTTTTTGCAATTCAAGAGCAAGTTCCGCCTTTTTTTCAGCCATTTGGAATTTCTTGAACTCTTTTTCGTATTCATTTTCTAAACCTTTAATAGCAGTTATTTTATCGTTAAATTGCTGCTGAAATTTAGAAGGCATAAAACCATAACGGATGACCTGTTTCTTTTCATTGTTAAATGCATTTTTTGCTTTATTTAATGTATTTTTTTCTGCAAGAATTTTTGTCTTTTGTTTATCTAATTTCTTGCTCCAATTACCCTCCGATATATCTTTATAGATATTACTTGCCACTTTATAATCCACATATGATTTAGAACGTTTAGCAACCATAGTTAAAGCTGATTTTTGCATGTCTGTTAAAGATACATTCTTTCGAATAGATGCCAATGAATGATCAGTTTCTTTTTCTTGTTTATGTGATTCTAATGAAACAACTTTTTCTTGTTCTTTAGAAAGCTCTTTATTTATTTGTATTATCTCTTTGTTTAATTTCCCATAATGTGTAACCGGTTGATACTCTTGACCTTTTTGTCTCGCTTTATCTTTCATTCGATTTTCATATTGATATGAGTCTCTAGACAATCTAATCTTTGGTATTTTTTCAAGACCCTGTTTCGCATAACTCTCATGAGAAACATAATCTTCTATTCCTTTTTCTTTAAATTTATAATTGATTCTATCTGCTAAATCTTTTCTCCATTTAATCATCGTCTCTTTCTTATTCCAGTCGGTTAAATGAATAGATTTCCCATTTTCTTTTTTTCGTTTATTACCCCATGTACCATCATCATTAAATGGACGGATAGTCAACATAATATGCGCATGTGGATTATGTTTTTTGTCTCGGTGAATATTAATATCAGCAACCATTCCTTCATCCGAAAAGTTTTCTTTACAAAAATCTAAAGTTAAATCTGTTTGTTCTTCATTTGAAAGTTGGGTCGGTAAAGAAATAACTATTTCACGAGCTAATTGTGAGTTATGTTGTTTTTCTTTTTTTTCAACTTCATTCCATAAAGACTGTCTATCCTTAGTCCATTCAGGAGCATTTTTTGGTGAAAGAATATATGAATCTGGTTGAACTTCCCGTTCTTTAAAATTCTTTGTTAAACCATCACGTTCAGAATATAAAGCTGAGCCAGAACGATAAGCTGAACAAGCAACGGCAGAACGATTTGATTTACTAATAATTTGTGTACTAAATCTAAAATGACTCATATACTCTTTCACCTCTTTTCCATTTCAGCCCCTGCGGGTAATTTGCGACAGCAAACAAGTAATATCGTTAGATATTTTATCGAGCAATGTGCGAGTCCCACGTTTTCCCCTGTAAGGGGTATAACTGGGCACTAAGATAATTCCTTAGTGATTATTATATCATGAATTGGAAGATCATGGTAGACAAATTGTTCATTGAATTGTATAATTTACTAAATACTTAAAAAGAAAGGAGAATAAAATATGTCAAAACGAGACCCAATATCACAAGCCCAAAATCTTGAGAAAAAAATAAAAGAAATGCAAGAAAAACAACAACGATATATTGAAAAAGCACAGAGAGAAATCGGAGAATATTTAATGAATACATGGGATGTAGAGGATATTCAACAATCAAAGCTACTTATCGATAATTTAAAAGATCAGGCACAAGATTATTTCAAAGAAACCCATCAAGGAAATAACGAGAATAATAAATATTCTCCTGATAACAATGGATAAAAAACTGCCTATATCGGATGCTGAAAAACGTATTCAACAATTGCAAGAACGAAAAAAAAATATACAACGTCTAGCCAGCGAAAGAGAACGAAAAAAAAGAGCCAATCGGTTAATTCAAACTGGCGCATTGGCAGAAAAGTATTTCGAAATAGAAAAATTATCTATTGAGGAAAGGGAAAGTCTCTTTAAAATTTTTTCTGAATACATTAAAGCAAATACACCATCTAAGTTAAAAAAATAGAAAGGAGTATTATAATGTCAGTCGATAATGTTAGCCAGGAGCTTTATGACATTTTGGAAAGTTTATTTGATAAAGCTAATAAATTAAGTAAGAGCAGATTAAATAAAGAAAAAAACCTTGAACAAGCAGAACAAAAGAACGATAATAATAAAACTGATACAAAAGAACGAAGTAAAGAAAAGGAACAAAAAGTTTCTTTAAGTGAATTATCATTCAAGGAATTGTCATCAGCCAAAAGTAAACTAAATGATCTACGAAGTGAAATTAATCAAAATCCTAGAAAGTATAAACAAGAATTACTAAAACTAGATAAGGCAGAAAATAAAATTGATAGTGCATTAGATAAACGAAAACAAAAAGACTTAAATAAAGCTATTACTACGTTAAAGAAGAATCCTAGACGTTATGTATTAAAAGTAGTTGAAACTAAAAATAAATTAGATACGTTACGTATTCACTTAGAAAAACATCCAAGACAAAATAAATCCGAACTTAGTAGAATTAACCAGCTTGAAGGTAAGTTAAATTCAAAGATTGAAAACATGAAATCTAAGCAGCTAAATAAAGCCATATATGTTATCCAGAAAAACCCTAAACGGTATGGTAAAGAATTAGGTAAATTTCAAGATATTGAGAAAAAGTTAAACAGTCAAAAAGCAAAAAATGAGAAGGATATAAAAGAAAAACAAAACGTAAAAACGAAAGAAAAATCAAAAGAAAATTCACTAGAATTAACTATGTAGAAACCTGTTTTTAAAAGGTTTCTTTTTTAATCTACATTATATACTGTAATATATCATTAAGTGTTTTATGGCTATTACATATATTGTAATATATACTGTAGTGTAACTCCTTGTTAATTTTTACTTGTAGTATATACTGTAATATAGTATGATGAATTTAAGTTATTAAAATATACTACAATATATAAAGGAGTGTTGGGAAAATGAAGGTTTTCGCATTTGACGTTGGGAATGGTTTTGTAAAGGCAAAAAATGAAAAAAGAACAATGATTGCACCAAGCTGTTTTGCTAAAGAAAAAGACTTAGGGGAAAGTACAGTAAATGAACTGGAAGAAAAGACAGATTATCAAGTTTATAAATCAACCCTTGATCAAGACAATTCATATGTCTGGGGTAATGGTATTAAAGATGCTGTTGAACCTGACAAACTCATACACACATATACACACGAAGAAAGATATGAACAAAAACGCTTTAAACTTTTAGCAGAATTTATCCTGGCTGAATTAGCAAGTGACTTTGATGAGGCTCACTTAGACGTAACAGTTGTAACCGGTCTTCCATCTAAGGAAATAAAAAGTGCAGCAGAACAAAAGCTAAGAGACTTCTTTTTAGGAAATCATGTTATTACTCGTAATGGGAAAGAAATGGTTGTTAATGTAAAAGAAATACGTATATTAGAACAACCTTTAGGTACTTTATTAAATCTTTATATGAATGATAATGGGAAGATTCATAAAGATTTAAAAAGAACTACTATCTCTGTACTAGATTTTGGAGCTGGTACGACTATACTTGATACTTATAAAAACATGAAACGGATTCAAAATGATTCAAAAACGTACTATCAAGGCATGAATGATGTGTATACTAATATTACTAATAAGGTACAAGAAAAACACGATGCGAAAAGTCTTGATGAAACTATGATAGAAGATGGTATACGTGACAATTATACAATTACATTTTCTGCACGAAAGAAAATTCCTTTTAAAACAGAAAGTGATGAATCAACCCAAGAGTTTGTGGAACATATGATTTCCAATATTGACCGTACCTTAACAAATAGAGATCATATTGATAAATTTATTATTACTGGTGGAGGATCACAAATTGTTGGCCAGCAATATAAAAAAGCTTTTGGTGAAGAAAGTTTAGAAATTGTAGAGAACAGTCAATTTGCAAATGTTGATGGCTTTTTTAAATTTGCACAGGCTCTAGCAACGAAAGGATGATTGCATGAGTACAACAGAACGAAAACTTTTTTCATATGATAGAGAAGAAGATGCGGATATACATAAGTTTTTAAATAAACTTCCCCCCAGACAACAATCGAAATATATTCGTATTGCACTTCGCTTATTAAAGGAGCAGCTAGAAACAGGTAATATAGAGCAATCAAGAAACCTATCACATGATGTATCGCAACAGAAAAGAGAAAACATTAATACTACAACATATAATGAAGATGATGATTACGAAGATATATCAGGTGATACACTTGATATGGGGAAATAGATAATAGAAAAAATCTAAGAGATACTCACGCTATAAAAAATAGCAAAAGTGAGTATCTTTTTTTAATTGATAAAAAAGTATGTATGGCACTATATCACTTACAAAATATTGATATAGCAATATTTTATTTATATTTGTGTCAGGTAGTGATACAATCATTTACAATAAATTTTTTAGGGGGTAACGATATGTCAAGTGATACAAACAGCGAAAATATTTATAATGCTAGTGATGTTGCAACACTTCTCAATTTAAAGTTATCTACTCTTAGGAAATATGCAAGTGTACTAGAGAACGCAGGTTACAAATACCATAAAAACAACAAAGGTCATCGTGGTTATTTTGATAAAGATGTTATAGCATTACGAAAACTAATAGAGATTAAATCATCCCCTGATATGACACTTGTACGGTCAGCAAACGCTGTAATGTCATGGGTTAAGGAGATGGATGTATCACCCAATGACACAACTGATATAGCACCAAATGAGCGCTATATCAGTTACGATACATTTAAAGAATTTCAAGCTAACCAGGAAGAACAAATACAACAAGTAATAGATTTAAATAAAGAACTACTTAATCGTCTTGATCTACAACAGGAACATCTGGATAATCGCTTAAAAGAACGTGATGAACAATTAATGAACGCAATCAACCAAACATTAGAAACCAAAAAACAAATTGCAGCTACACAAGATGAATCTAAACCGGGGTTCTTTAAGAAACTATTTCTTAAGAAAAAATAACAGGCTTCAAGACTGCTATTCTTTTAATTCATTTATCATTCTTTCGGCTGTTGCTAAAACAGTCTTTTTTGTTGTACCTTCGGTTAATTCCATTTTTTGAAGTCTACTTTTATTAATACTTATATACGTTTCATTCAAAGCTATTTAAGCGCCTCTGTAGATTTATTTTGTTGTATGAATAGATTGATACTCTATCAATCTATTTTGCGTCTTAAAAGCTCTGTATTTGACGATTAAGATTATTAATAGATTACACCAATAGATTACTTTCAAATAAATCGGCAAAAGTATTTCTCATCGTAACGTATAAATAGTTATCTGGAGAATCCTTTTTTTGTTTTTTTATGACTCTGATACCTTTTTGTAGCGCCTGATCGATTGTCATATCTATGTGTTCTTCATCAAGATAAATAAGTGTGTTTCGTTCTTTTTGTACTGAATCTTTAGCACGTAATAGAATACCGTACCATTTATACATTTCATCGTAATCTTGACTTAAAACGGATAAGGTTTTAAATATATTGTCAGGTATTTTACTTTTTAATGTTTGTTTGTATATTTCTTCTTTTTCTTTATCGCTTTTATTTGCTAGAGTTTGATTATTATTACTAGTGGATAAATCGTGATTTTCCGTGTCTTTATATGTATCTTCTTTAATATCTTCTTTATCTTTATAGTGAACCTCATACATAGTAGATCTATTAGCTGTACGTTTTGGACTGTCCATTTTGGACTGTTCAGGATGTACAGTCGAAGGATCACTTTTTTTGGACTGTACAGGATGTACATTTGAAGAATCGTTATCAGAATGGGGGTTTTCCTGGTTCCCCTTTGTATCATTATTCTTTTTACCATTTAAGGTACCATCCCAAATTTCTGCGCCTTCATCTTTAGTGATTTGATTTATTTCTTCATCTGAAAAACGTTCCTGACTGTAATAATAGATATAATCATATTTTTTACCATTTCGGCGGCGCAATTGAACGATATATTTTTCTTCAACAAGATTATCCCATGCCTTCTCGACTTTACGGCGACCAGTTTTTTTAAATCGTTTATAAAGTTCTGTCTTGTACAATTCCCAAGTATCAGGATACGAGGTAAGATTAGAAAGAAGCCCTATTGCTTCAAGACTCAAATTATTTTCATCTTGTAACATGTCACGGTTCAGAGATTCGTAACCTTTTCTTTTAACATACTTTTTTACATTTCCTTTAGTGTTTTCCATAATAAAAACCTCCATTTTTTGTTCCTGCACAAGTTAAAAAACTGACAAGGAAAAACAGAGGTTTTATATCTTTACTTTCATGTATAGAATTGTTATAATTCTATTAGAATAATTACATGAAAAGTTCTCTGATTTCCTTTGGCGAGGGGGCAGGGAATTTTTTTTGTTTTTTTTAGCTTTATTTTTGTAAACTTCTTAAATTTTACCAGAAATAAATATAATTTGACAACTTTTGCTAAAATATTTCTTATCATTAAATAACTTCGAATACCAGGGATTTCGTAACACTTGTTGAATATATAGATGATTGAGAATCCATAATAAGTATGATAAGTTTAGTTCGTGTTTCTGATTAGGTCTTTGATTAAATTTATTGTAACAAAAAAAATGGTAGAAGAAAACTGTTTTAATAAGTGAGGTGAATTTATGTACAAAGTCGGGATCATTTTAAATGACGAAGTAGACAATTTAGTTAAAAAGCGTGCCGATATTATGGGAACCAGTAAAAGAAATGTTATATCACTTGCTCTTACAGACATTTTAGACGAAAATATAAAACGAGAATACTTAGATCAATTGAGTGAAACAATTACTGGATTAAAAATACCGTTAGTAATTACAGTTAGCGAAGGATTGCATAAAAAAATAAAGGAATTCAATCGACGAGGGTACTCTATCCGTGTATTTCTAGGACTTTTAATTTGTGATTATTACTATAAAAATTACAGTTTCTTAACTGATAATAAACATGAAAGTATAAATAGAATACATGAAAAAAGTAGAGAGTATATTAAGCCAGCTATTGATTCAGAAGTGAAAAAGAAAATAGTAAAGTATTGTAATGAAAATTCATTTACCATAAACAGTTTGTTTGCACAGTATATATTAGAAAAGGATTTAGTAGTAAGGGAATATGAAATAAAGGAAGAAGCATTACTGAGGTTAAACTTTAGTAATGAGTTGAAAAAGAAAATAGATATTAAAATTAATGAAATGAGTATTAATTATCGCACTTATTTAAATTTAATTGCAACTCAAATTTGTTTAGATTTAAACTTATAAAAAAGCCAGTAAATAAGTTACTGGTTTTTATTTACAATATAATATGTTTCTGTTAAGGTTAAATTAGAAATGGAAAGCCAATAGAAAGGAGCATTGTAGACATTTATCTGTTATTTACATCAAAATACGGTAAAAAATGGTAAAGTAATGAAGTGAATAAAGAAGGAGGGACTTATATGTTTAATAGAATCAGTGGTCTTTTAGAAGCATTATTTACGGATATGCAAACAACCTTTTTAACGATTTTCACGATTGGCATTTTAATATGTGCTGTCGGGGTATTTGCAGGAGATGAACACTCTGCACCTAAGTTCAAAAAAGGAATTATCACGTGTGTTATTGGCGTTATAGTATTTTTGCTTGCAGATCCGATTATCGAATACGTTAAGGTGAATTTATAGAAAAAGGACGTGCTTAATTTGGCACAAGAGACATTCTTAGAACGAAAAGAAAACTTAAAAACACAGGGTAAAATTGAAATACCAATGAATATTGATACCAAAAAATACTTAATTGGTGGAGTAGCTTTTATTGACTTATTAATTTTAGTTCCAGCATTGCTTTTGGGAGCTGCTATCGTTTGGATATATTACACGATAGCAGGCTCTGTTAATCAAGTAATTATAATTTCAGCATGCACGCCTGTTTTATTGGCTGCGGTACTTCAATTAACCAAACATCCTGAACGAAAAAATGTATCATTATTACAATTTAAATTGCTATGGAAAATGAACTATAACAGACGAATGAAGAGATTTTATTACTCAAAAGGAGATATGAACATGGGTATAACGAAAGAGGGGGCTGGTGATGTAAGAGCAAAGCTACCGGTTAGTAACATTGCAAACGGTTGTATCGAAACAAAGGATAATAGACTTGTGAAAGTTATTGAAGTATCCAGTGTTAATTTATCTTTAATGAATGATACAGATCGGGAAAATGTACTAACGTCTTATCAAAATTTTATCAATGAGGTAGAAGAAAATCAAATTCAAATAGAACAAGTTGCTCAACCTATCAATCTAGCTTCCTATTCTGCTTGGATATCAGATGTTGGACGGGAAGATAAACCAGAATTAAGGAAGTTAAAAGAATCATACTTAAAACAGACAGATGATATTCAAAAAAACAAGTCAATGGTAACAAGGAAGCGATATATCAGTATTTCCGTCAAGGACAAAGCAAACGCATACGACACTATTGAGTTAAAGGCTAATAACATCCAGTTTAAACTTGAAAATATGTTGGATGGATACGAACGATTAACAGCAAGAATATTAAAAAATGATGATTTAATTCGTTTGATTTATACCTGTATTGATTTTGAAAATGCACAGTCGCAAGGAGAAGGAATTGTGAATAAAGCAAAGGATAATTCACCAATTATTGTTGGAAACAACACATATGAAGAATTAGAAAGGCAAGCGAGAGATGAAGCTGCATCAACATTCAGATAAAGAGGTGCTAAAAAATGAGTTTATTATCAACGCTCTTTAAAAGTAATGAACCAGAAGAAAAAGCTGAAGATTCGATTGAAAAAAATGAGAACCTTTTAACAGCTATATCACCAGATAATTTAAAAGAGGAAGAGACATATGTAAGGACAGGGTCAAATTACACAAGAACGTTACTTGTGGTCAATTTTGACCCTGTCCAAGAACAAAAGAAAATCCAACAAATATCTGAAATGTCGGAGAACATTTCTATTGTTCAGTATATAAAAGAATACTCCATTGGTAAAGTGAAAGAACACCTTGTTAAGTCAATCAAACAAAATAAAATGAAAAAAAATAATCGATTTGCTAATGAACAAACTGAAATGGACGCAGACGGTCAAATAGACTCTGCAAAAGTCATGTTAAAAAATTTAACATATTCAAACGATAAAATATTCCTCTTTCATACGTTAATTCATGTGGTAGCCAAAGATTTAAAAGAGCTTGATCAATTAACGCTACGTCTCAAATCACGATTTTCTTCAATAGGAGTAGTACACAACCCAACTGATCGTGCCATGGATGCTTTTAATTCTTTCTTACCACTCAATAAAAACTATGTAGAAGAATTAACATATAAAATGATGAACTCGGAAGCTGTAGGGTACTTTTTTCCGTTTCATGAAAACGAAATGTTTGATGAAAAGGGAGATATTAAAGGCCAAAACATTACAACTGGAAATGTCGTGATTGTTGATGATACAAAATTAATGAATCGACATGAATTTGTTATTGGTATTTCAGGTTCTGGAAAATCGACACATTTACTAATTAATATGTTAAACAAATACATGTTAGGTAGACGAATCATTACGATTGATCCAAAAGGGGATTTTGGACGTATTTATCAAGATTTAGGCGGTACTTGGGTAAAATTCCAATTAAAGGGAGGGAATCGGGTTAACCCATTTGATCTTCCCTCTATATCAGAATTCGAAATGGAAGAGGCGGAAATGGGTAATGTTCTTTTAACAAAAGTCAGTCACCTATTAACAATGTTTCGTTTGATATATCCATCCATGAATGAATTGCAAGAAGATATTTTATCTCGATATATTCAACAATTATATGAAAACAATGGAATCACAGAAACAACTGATACAACGACACTTAAATCAGAAGATTTTCCGATTTTAACGGATTTCTATAATTTAATTGATGCAGATAAAAAAGCTAATCCTGATATTTTTGAACGAATTAAAGATTTTCATATTACTTTAGAAGCCTATGCGTTCGGAATGTATAGTGACTTATTGAATGGTCATACGAATGTAAACATTGATAGTGACCTTGTTGTTTACGATTTACAAGCATTACAAAATCAAGACAAGGTACAACGTATTTTGTTTTATAACATTTTATCTCATACAACGAATCAAGTTATGGAAAACCGAGAACAAGATACTAACATATTTATTGATGAAGCTCACATCGTTGCAGACCCGAAAGTACCATTAGCAATGAGTTATGTACATTACATGATGAAAGTGCTGCGTTCGTTCAATACAGGAATTGTAACAGCATCACAATCCATCAAGGACTTTCTTTCAGCGAAAGACGAATACAGAAATTATGGTGAAGCTGTTATTACGCAATCCATTCAACGTTTGTATTTGCCAATGAGTGAAGAAGAATTAACCTATTTAGAAGATAATCTAGGAAACTATTTTTCTAAAGAAGAAAAAAATGTTCTGATCATCAAAGATGGGTCAAGTGAAGAACAGGCTGGAAAAGGTATTTTCTATACCGGTTCAAAAAAAATTAAATTGAAAGTGGAAATGAATGATCTAGTCAAACATATGTGGATTAATAAAAAATCCATAAATGATTTTGCATAAGGGTGTTTATATGAAAGCAATAAAAGGCGCAATTAAAGGATTACTCATTCCAATTTTGACAAAATTAGTGACATCACCAACGGGGCTTGCGATTTTGGCAACCGCTTTAATTTTGATATTAGCTGGAATATTTCTCTTTTTCCCCAAGGGTGAAGGGTTTGATAAAAATAATCCTGATGCGAACAAGGATATATTAAATGACGATTCAGGGACGTTTGTTACATGCCAAAAAGATGAAGAAATCAATATGAAACAATTCACAGAAATGTTCGATGGTGCAGGAGTGTTTGATCAAAAAGCTGATGTGTTTATTGAGGTTGCAAAAGATAATAAATTAGACCCGATTTTGTTTGCAGCAATTGCAATTCATGAAACTGGGTGGGGTAATTCTACATTAGTTAAAAAATACAATAATCCAGGTGGATTATATAATTCAAAAACAGATGATTTTTATCATTTTGATACATTAAAAGCTGGGTTAGATATGATGGCAGGTAATCTTTACGAAAATTACTATGCAGAAGGATTATTTACAATTAAAGATATAGGGCAAAAATATGCGCCTATTGGTGTAGAAAACGATCCTACCAATTTAAATGCACATTGGATTCCAACCATCACAAAATTTGTTAACCAAATGGGCGGTCTAACGATGCATTGCAAGGTAAGTCAGAGTGAAAAAGGTTTTGTTATACCAGTTAAAAAACCATATAACGTTACATCTGAATACGGAAACCGCATTGACCCAATTGATGGTTCTGTCGCTCTTCACCAAGGAATGGATTTTGATTGTGCGAAACCAGATTCCATTTTTGCAGCACGAAAAGGAAAAGTAGTGTTTGCCCAATACACAGAAGGATATGGAAACATGGTTGTTATTAAACACTCGAATCAAGTATATAGCGGTTATGGGCATATGAGTAAATTAATTGTATCGACTGGTGATAAGGTGAATGCGAAACAACAAATAGGAGTTTGCGGTACAACAGGAAAATCAACGGGAACACATTTACACTTTGAAATTCAATTAGGTGGAATGTTTGGTACACGAATTAATCCTAGACAGTATTTACCCTTAAGCAAAGAGGAAAATTAATTTTCCTGAATTAACTTTAGTAAGGATGGTTTTAAATGAAACGTCAATTAAATTTACTCTCTGTTGTTCTTTTGTTTTTATTAGCGATTGGCAGTGTGATTTTTATCAACTTCTATACAGAATATGATGATTTGAAATTGCAAAATGAAGAACTAACGAAGGAGATTGAGGGACTAAAAAAAACGGCCTCTATTGAACAACAGGTGTATACGAAAACGGAAGAATTCTTAAGTGCCATTATGGAAGGTGGGGCGGAACACCTTTTAACGGAACGATATAAAAAAGAAGTAAAAGGTTTAGACCATGGAGTTAGTGAACAACGGGCTTCACTTGAAGAAATGGATATTTACAATATATCTGTGCGAAAGCAAAAAGATGGAAAGTATCTTGTATATGCTACTTATAAGGCTTCACTTGGTGGAATAGATGTTGAAGTTGATCCTTCTGATTATACAGTATATATTTTAATGTCAAAGATTACATTCATGAAAGAAGATGGAGAATTAAAGGTTGATCGTCATGATTTGCGCCCTTTCGAAAAAACACAAAAGTTTTTTAAGGAGCTTCAAAATTAATAGAAGGAGAGGGCTTGCATGAAAACATTTGCTGAAAAGTTTTTACTAATCACAGAAAAGATTAGAAATAAAATGCTGGGTTTTATTGACTGGTTGGCAAAGAAGGATATAGAGGAAAGCAATCGAGAATACGAGTTACGATTTGGGCAGCAATTAAATGAATCAGAAAAAGTTGAAATAAAAAAGGATGCTGTTATTCGATTATGGAAGTACATGGCACTGTTACTTCTGTTGCTTATCTTTTTGCTTTCGCAACTAAGGGGGTGCTCGTTTTGATTAAGAAAGTTGTAGTATTGTTTTTTTCACTTGTTGCGGTGAGTATTCTCTTAACAAGCCAGACCGTTTTTGCTGGATTCTCTGAAGATGTAATAAACAAATATGAAGATGCAAGGGGAGAAGATGGTGTTGAACATTTAGAAGACTATATGGAGAGAATAGGATTAGATGAATATGACTATGGTTCTAATTCCATAGATTGTTCATGGTATGACGTTTCGTGTCATGTATCTGGTAATTTTATTTTCACCAATATGGTGGGGTTGGTGAAGGCAGGAACAGAACAAATTAATTCTATTTTTGAAAGGTTTACAACCTTGGATATAACAGGAGATGCAAATAATTTGTGGTACATGGAAGGTTTTAAAACCCTTGCTTGGACGATGGCATCGTTATTTTTGTTGTATCACGCTATGAAGGTAACAATTATGTACATCGGGCAGTCTGATGATGGTATGAATGTGCTTCAAGAGAAGTTATGGAAAGTTCTAGCAATCGGCATTTTGCTAGGAATTTACACGGAGCTTTATAAATGGATAATGCAACTTTTAATGTATATGAACGAAGAAATAATTGATACAACATTAAATCCGAAGGAAATAGTTATATCGTTAGTAGTTAATGGAATGTGGTATGGCATTATCTTAGTGTTGTTTTTGGCTGTTATTTTAATTGTCTTTGCCATTGCTTATTTATATCGTTTTGCTTTGTTTTCGTTGTTATTCATTACAGGAGTAATCGCCATTCCGACAATGTTGAATGACACCTTTAATTTTTTCAATACGTGGTTAAAATTAGTGGTAAGTAATTTTATTACATTAACCCTTCAAACACTTTGTTTTGCACTAGGGTTTAATAAATTGGTTTCACTTGAACCAGGTTCTATGTTGTACGGAATTGCTTTCTTCATTTTAGCATTGACCGTTCCAGGACTCCTAAATCAATTTGGTTCTTCATCTGGTGCAGGTAAGGCTGTATCAAGTGGAGCTAAAACAATTGTACGCTATGCAAGTAAATAAAAACAGGAAAGGGAGTATGATTATGAAAAAAATAGTTATTCTATTTTTGGTTGCAATATTGTTTCTAACAGCTTGCTCGAAAGATAAAAAAGAGGAAGATCAGAATGAAAAAGAATTAAGTAACCAACCAACCTTCACAGAGGAAGATATTAATCTAGCAAAAGATATTATTGCATATACCCAACAATTAGAAAAAGAATTTGTTCAAAAAGCAAATAAAAAACTGGATAAAACAAGAAATGAATATCGTGAAAAGTATGTTGGCTCGGAAGCATCCAAAAGGTCTGAAAAAATAGCAGAAGATATGCAAGGACTAGCTAAGAAAGTTATTCTTGACCCTCTAGTAAAAAAATATGGTGATCATATTATGAAGGATGGAAAGTTAAATACAGACATTAATGTTGATATGTTTAAGTGGGAAGGGAATGACACAAGGAAAATAATTGATGAAAATCGTGTTTTTTTATCTTATGAAAACTTACATTACCATGATCCAACTATCGAGTACCACAAAAAATATGACGTACATGAACTAGTATTTGAAGTTAATGAAGAAAAAACAAAAATATTTAACCGAGACACTTTCACGTATGAATTTACTTTCTATAAAACAGAAGATGGGAAGTTAATTATTGGACAACTAGTACCACTTAAATCAAATATTTATGTCAATGACTTTACAGATGATAAAGAAGATGTTCTAGAAGAGCTTAATCAATTACCACCATTACAATAAATAAGATAGGGGGAAATAACATGTTTCGTACTGTTGCAAATAAAAATGGAACCATTGAAGTGAATGGAAATGTTTTTCGTTTTTATCAACCTTATGATGAATATAAAACAGAAGACATTCAAGAAATTGAAGAATCTTATTCGAATGAAATGGACTTTATAGATGATGACCCTCACTTTATCACAGCACAATCTATTGATAATAGAAATGGTCAAATAATTTTTGAATATAGTTTGAAAGATTTAAAGACGTTTGATTACTTACGGAGTCTTTTTTTAGAAGAAAAGGTTTATTCTTACCGTTCATTAATTGAAATTGCAAAGCGTGAGGATGTTAATGTACTGTGGCAAAAAGAAAACTTTGTAGTTGACCCAGTGGATAACATAATGAAATGTATGGTTATTGAACATAATGTCTTTGATCTTCACAATAAAAAAGATACTGTACAATCCCTAAAAGACTTTATTATATTATCCCTTACATCAATGAATAACGTACTAGGGAAGCCTAGACGTGCTGATTTTCTAGAACAAAATGAGGATGTTATTCAATTTGCCGAAAAGATATACCTTCGGTCAAAAACAATACAAGAGATAGAGGAAACGGTTAATACCGAAATCTATCGAATTGAGAGTCGTAAACGGGAGGAAGAAGAAACAAGAAAAAGCCAAGGGAAATTAACTTCTTTTCGTCAGAAAATGAAAGCAAAAAAATCAAAAGATGGTGCAGCGAAAAAAAGAAAATTAGTACCAATAAAAACAGAGCAACCAGAAAGTAGCCCTGTAAAGAAAAACGCTAAGGGTAGTAAGGGGTTGTATATTGCACTAGCAGGTATTTTAATAAGTGCTGTATTCTTAAGTGCCTTTTTATCAAGTGCAACCGAAAAAACAAAAAAGACAATGGCCGAAGCAAATGAACAAGGAGTAGAAGCAACGGAAAATGTATTAACTATTTACCGTGATTCGTTCTTTGATAGTCAAGAAAGCACAGTAAGTAGATTAGAAGAAATTGGGTATGAAGAATTAGATAAGGCTGATCAAAAGGTAGTAAATTATTTATATGTTCAAGTTGGTAAATTTGAAAAGGCAATCGAAAATGACCCGGAAATGGCTGGATTGGTAGCACGTCAGTTGTATGAAGGGGAAAAATTAAAGGAATTACAGGACTTAATTCAAAGTCTTAAAAAACCGAATGCAGAAGCATCATTTTATCTTGCGTTATTACAAGAGAACTGGGGCGAGATTGTATCACTACAAGAAAAAATGGAGTTAACTTCTGCCCAAGCTAACGCTGTTTTAACAGCTTACTTCCGTCTTGGTGACATCAATAAGGCGGAAAAGTATTACGAAACGGTAAAGGCTCCTAGCGAAGATATGCAAAAACGCATGGATGCAGCGTTAGATATTCAAAACAAGATTTATGATGCAGAAAATAAAAAAGCCCAACTGCAAAAGGAATATGATGATACAGACGATAAGAAAAAACAAAAAGAAATATCAAAAGAAATAGATGAACAAAATAAAATAATAGACAAACTAAAAAAACAGTTAAAATCTATTTAACAAACCCGAAACTACCGCAAGTACTCTTTAAACTTGTGGTAGTTTTTTATATTCTACAGAGTTACCAACCTTCTTTAGCCCGAAAATCCTTTGCTTTGTCTCCATATAAATATTGTCTAACAATGTCCGCAGTCATAGCTTTTAACTGATCTGGTGTATAAACCATTGTACCCGAATCATATTGACTTTCCCATTTATACGAAACACTTCCAATTTGCTTAACATCAACATGGTATTTCGTGTACATTAGCTTTTTTGCCTCATTCATATCTTTCTGCAACTGCGTAATAGACGAATCTAACTTCCCCAGGTACACGTTACTCATTTTAAAATCTAAAAATTGTTTTCTGTCATGTTTTAATACTTTTATGGCTAAGGGAAGCGAAATATAATTGTGGAGAATCTTTTCCCTTTCATCATTCATTTCCTAATCACCTCGAAAAAGAACCTTTGTTCCTATTATAGACCTACAGTAAAATGAGAGCAAAAATGGTGATTATAGGGGTCTTGTGAAAAGAGGGGCACATATGGTTAATTACAATGAAAGCACTCAATGAGGTTCATACCCACAAGTAAAGCCCATAAGAGGGCTTCACAGTGTAATCTAACTCACTTTCGATTCTCTTTATAAAATTCCCATGCTTCCTCCATTAGTTCACGCATTTCCCTGCCTTCTTTTGCAGCTGTCACTTTAATATCATAATGAACTGCTGGAGAAACTTTTATTTGTTTGTTTTTTAGTTGTTTTTGGTCTGTCATGATGCTACCTCCTAGTACCATGTATTGTCTGAAGCATAGTGGAACCAGTCGCTCTCAAAATACACATTTACAGTCTTTTCGGTATCATCGTATTTAACTTCTTTAATTTGCTGTGGCATAAAATTTTGTCTCATTACTGTTCCCATTCCAGATAGATGTTTTTTATATACGGTTAAAAATAAGTTCCTCTGTTCTTCTGTGAGTGAAAAATATCCATCTACATGACTTACATCACTTTTATTTAAGCTATTCATTAATCCTTGCTGTTCTTCTGTTAGGCATTCATGACAGATTATTTTTTCATCAATAATACTACCAGCAATTAGGTATTCACCACATACTGTACAATTTTCATTATTCATTTTCATTCTCCTTTAAATAGTTATTTAAAAGCTGTTGAATATCTTTATAAAGTTCGCTTTCAGGTGAAATATTTCTATGTTTTTCTTCTGGGTTTTCCAACTGATCTGCAAAGAATGTTGTATCTAATTTTGGCTTTCCGTTTATCATTTCAAAGCGATAATACGTGTTAGAAAAATTATTAATCTGTACAATTCCCCAATCATTTTTAGTTTTAGGAATTTCAATGTTCAATATATTAACTGCCATTTTTAACAACCGCCTTTTTTATTGTCATTTTTTTCTTTTGGGATTTTTCAATTCGATCTAGATACATGCTTAGAAACTGCTCGGTAACTTTTTGAGGATAATACCCTATACGATCCTTAATAATGTTTTCAAGTACCCACATTTTGCGAGTGGCTTCTTCATAATCGTTATAGGATTTCATTTGGATTTCTTCCACATCACCGCCTTGTTCTTCTGCCTTGTGTCCTAGAATCCGCAATCTATAAATGTCTGTACGGTAATTCCTTGCATGACGTAATAAACAAAGTAATTCAATCGTTTCTAACTTAAGCAAATCAGAGGTATTTTTAAAAATACCTTGTAAATCAGGGAAAAAATCTATTGCATTTGATAAGCGTTTTCCATCTTGTAAAATATAGCGTTCAGTAAGTTCCATTTCACAAAAAGAACAATATAATTGTTCTATTTCTGTTCCGCAATAAGCGCATGTTTTCACTATAATTCACCTACTTTTTATTAGAGGGGCAATAACCCCTCTTGATATACGTTCGCTCGATGTTTTTAACCTATCTATAGTATATCGTTTTATAGGTTACTGGTAAACTAGTAATCTATAAAACTTTTAATAACATCTGAAATAATTCTTTACTGGTAACAGGGAAGGAAAAGCTTCTATCTACTGTAATTTCCCCTTTTCCTGCGACTGCATGAAAACTGTATTCGCCAACACCAAAACCATAGGTGCGAAAAGCCTTATCAAACTCTTTATAAGCTTTTTCTATCTCATTTGAATCCAAATATTTTTTTATTATTCATCGTTGTCCTGATGATTGATAAATACTTTGAACGGTATACAGCTTTGCATCGTGTTTCGTTTTTTCTTCATCACTCATGAACGCTGTTTCAGAAAATAAATCTAATTGCATGCGGTATCTTCTTTCAATTCTTTTATGTTCATTCCTAGTTCAAAGATGATATATATTTCTAGTTCTTGCTTGTCAAACGGTGGTAATAGTTCCAGTTCTTCAAATTGATTAATCTCAACGGTCTTTTGTTCTTCTAATAACCGATAATCTGTTACACCTATAATGATTTTACGTTCTTTTATTGGGCTTGGTGCAAGTCGTTCAATTAAAATATCCTCATTTTCTTTTAAAGCGAAATATCCGTTACTCACTAAAACTGGTACTAATTTCATTTTAATCAATCCTTTCTGTATTTTGATTTGATTGAGTTGAGCTTTCACTCTTAACGATCTATTTAAGAGTGCAGCTCAACTCAATCGGGTTTATATAGATAAAATCATGGTGTTTTTGGTAGGCTTGTATTTGTCGCTTATCGCTTCTATTTGGTGCAAGATAAAAACCTTTGTAGGCTTACAGCCATGAACGAAAATATGATATTCTAGCTCATCTTTTAGGTTTGCTTTTGCTAGTGCTTTTATGTCATCTTTATAAAAATCTGATATAACTATAGTCATACTCGATACCCTCCCAATTTTTTGTTTCCCCCTGCATAGCAGGGGGGTATTTTTATTCAAATTCGTTGCCAAGAATATGGTCACTTGCTTTTTGTGCCTTCTGTGAAGCACTTACAATTAATGTTTTATCGTTTTTTAAGGCTTGAAGCCATGAATCTATATAACTAGCTGAATTGTCTATCGTTTCGTTATCTATTCCAGTTACTCCACATAACATGGAAGCTCCAAGCTCTGCGACTAGTTCCTCTTTGCTATAACTTCTACTACGGTGTGTTTTTAAATCCGTTATTTCCTTTCTGTTTAATCTGTCCTTATGTCCCGTACTGTGTACCATTTCGTGGAAAAGTGTGCTGTAGTATTCATTAACGTTTGGAAAGTCCTCTTTAGGTGGTACGTTTATGTGGTCTGAAAAGGGTTTGTACCATGCACCCCCACTTTCAAAGCTGAATAAGGGGGCGTTAAAATAATTTTCTTTGACTTTTTCTGCTTCTGTGATTGGGTCATGTTCAAAGGTTTCGTTTCCCTGTTTTGGTTCAATCCCTTCTGTTTGCTTTCCAACTTTAAACACTCGGTAATAACGCAACATAGGAATTTTCTTTTTTTTATCTGTTTCTTTATCCTCCACTTTAAGCATTTTCCAAAATACTACGATTTGTGACTTTTCACCTTTTTTAATTGTTCCCCCTGCTTCTTTTATTTGCTTAAATGTTGCATATTCACCGCCATCTAAAAGCATAGTATTAATCCCTCTGTAGGCTTTTTGTGTTTTCCAGTTTCTTGCTATTCCATTGACCCAAGGCATTTTCCAAGGTATAGTTCCTCTTTCTAGCTTTTTAATTATTTGATTTGTAATCATTTCATAGATTTTTTTACTCAATGTTTTTTCGCTCCTTTGAATTTTATTTTTTCGTTTGCTGGAGAAACGAAGTCTGTTCCCGAAAAGGGAAGGATTTTTTCCTTTTTGCATGGAGAAACTCACAACTCAATGACAAAACCGTCAATAAGTCATGAAATACCGGAATGCTTTAGCGATAATGAGGATATGTCGTGAAAGGTTATTGATGGTTTTGTCCAACTTGTTTGCTTCTAGCAGGAAAGGTTCGGGTGTCCTACCTGCTAGAGGCTTACAAGTTATTGATGTTGTACGGTTCGGAAGCAAAAAGGAAAAATCCGCAAAACAAAAAAGCAGGCTGTATGCCTGCTCACCGCTTAATTCTTTTGTTCTTTTTATGGTTTGATTATTCGTTGTCGTGGGAGCGTTAAGAAACAAGTCAGGAACGTACAAAATGTTGATTTATGGATAACAACACGACCTTTCGTTGTTGGCCATAAACTACAGTTTGTCGTTATCGACTGTTTTAGATCACAGCGAGATACATCAAATTGTTAATGTAGCGTTTTTTGCTGCTTTACAAATTGATAGTAGACCCTATAGTGGCAAGCCCAAAGCATGTTTGTGTTATGTATTTAAATGTTCGATTCTAATCAAAAATAAACCCAGTTGCAGATCCCGTGTCACGGATAACTCTTATAGGGGTACAGTCAGGAAAATGCGGATTTACAACGTTAAGACTTTTGATACAAGTCTTGTGAGAAGCTGTGAAAGTTATTTTTACTGGAATGAATCTTTGTATCAATATCCTTTACTCTATTGAGATTGTGAAGTGGTACACTTAAAATAACGCGCGGGATAATTCAATAGGATATTAGTCTTTTATGGTAAGGTTATAGAATAAGATAAGTTAAAGTCGTCGTTTTAAGAATGAACAATATGAAACTATTATAGGAGAGTCCTAAAATGAAAAAGAAAATGAACTATTTAATCTTACTTTTAACGATCATCTTTATGGTTGGTTGTACCAACGTAGAAGATACATCCAATACAGATGTAGAAACAGATTCACAAGAAGTAACCACAGTTGAAACAAATAAAAATAATGAAAAAGAAGAAACTGTCACTACGGTTGTTGATGAACCAGTAGTAGAGGAAACACCGAGTGTTCCAGTTGCGGAGGAAACGGCAACCCAACCAAATAATGAACTGTTTTCAGAACACAAACTTATTGAAGTTGATGGTGGAGATTTGTCTGGATATCGTGAACCTAACGTCGTCGTTGACATTGGTTATGGGGATCGTGAATATTGGGCATTTACTAATGAATACGGGCAACTAGTACGTGTTATTGCTGACGAAATCATTCTACAAGATGACAGTAGCGAACCTGTATTATCGTCTGGCAGATACTATTCTGATGAGGCAAAGGTTCCTGGTGTCGAAAGTGACGTTTTAGATGAAGGGCATGTTATTGCAGACTCTTTAGGTGGGGTATCAAATGCATATAATATTACACCTCAAGAAAGCACACTTAACCGACATGGTGATCAAGCTTATATGGAAGACGCGATCCGTAGCGCAGGTGGAGCCACTAATTTTGAAGCAATTATCACATACCCAAATACGGAAACACAGATTCCTTCAAGTTATCAGTATACCTATACTTTAATGGGTAACGAAATCGTTGATACATTTGACAATGTGAATCCTGATGAAGTAAATGAATCACTCGGTTTAACAGACAGTGAGCCTTCCGATTCAACGAATTCAAACACAAACGGTGATATTTCTAGCGTTGACACTAACGGTAATGGACAGGTGACAATCAAAGAAGCAAAAGCAGCTGGTTTCAGTATGCCAATAACGAGTGATCATTGGTTATACCCCTATATGCGCGATAATGATAATGACGGTATGGTGGGAGAGTAAGCCCCTAGAACTTTGAGGTAAAATAAATGAACGAAAGAACATATTCCTCGTTGGACGATTAACAAACGGGTGTCTGCCAGGAACAACTGAAGTTAATAGTCATATCATCTATAAAATTTGTACGGTGAAAATATAATTATTTTCACTAACTGGTGCGATTGTTCAATAAGAGCAGTCGCTCTTTCACTAACCCAGGCTTAACGTTGTAAATCCGCATTTTCCTGACTGTACCCCTTATATAAAAAACGAACGTTATTCGCTCCTGGTTCATTGGCCAAATACTTAAACACGAATTATATTTTCTTAAGAAAAAAGCCACCTTAAGGTGACTAGAAGCAATCAAACGAATGTTTTTTTATGGTGCCTTTATATTGAGTTATCGCTGTTTGAAATTTCTATTTCACCATGCAAATAATTTTCGCATGTAGCAATTAACCAATATTTTGTATTCCCAACAACAAGGTCGGGACCAGGTAATTTCCCCCGTTTCATATACGTATTAACTTTAGAGCGATTATAGGTTAATCCATGTTCCTTTAAATAATCCGCAAATTGACTTTGATTTAAATAGGTAGATTTTTCGGTTACAAAAGAAGTCGTTTGATTTTTAATTAAATAGGTATCATTTTTAAAGAATAGATCAATAACTTCTAATGCAAATTCCAGCCATTCGTCTTCCAGTGTTTTATAAAGAGTTTCCAAATTAAAGTTTTCTTTATCAGGATTCTCAAAAAACCAAGCCAACTTCAAAAAAGTTTGTTCCATACTCATTAATGTTGATAATGTTTCATCTGATAACATAGCACTTTCGTTATCATTTAAATGGTTCTTAAGATTTGGAAAGAACGTTAATATCTCCTTTGTAGCACGTTTCATAATTTATCACCTTTCTTTATTCTACGGTTGTGTACAATGTTAACACGTTATCAGACATTTGTATACAATGTTAACAATTTTATTTTTTGGTTTTTTCATTTTTGACAGCGCAAGCGGGCAAAAATGAACTCACTAAGAAAAAAGAAGAAGAAAGGGGAGAGTCCCCCCTTTTAGATATAGCCCTTTTCTTTCAAACTAGTAAATCTAGATGCTGCACCACCAAGAATGATATGATCTAAGACTTCAATACCGATCATCTTACCAGATTCAACTAATCGTTTGGTGACGTGAATATCCTCTTGCGAGGGAGCTGGGTCACCTGATGGATGTTGATGTGCTACGATGATGGAAGCACTATTATTCAAGATAGCTGCTTTAAATACTTCCCTAGGATGTACGACACTTGCGTTTATTGAACCAACATGTGCCCGATGAACAGCAATAACATGGTTTTTCGTATTTAAACACATGACAAAGAATACTTCCCGATCATCATCACCGATAAATTGTCTTGCTATATCTACTCCATCCTCTGGTGAACGGATAATACCGACATTATTAATTTCCGTTTCTTTTATAACTTGCTTAATTTTCACTACTTCATAAATTGTTTCCATGAATAATTCCTCCTAAATTTTAATGTGAAAAAGGGAAGGAATAACCTCCCCAATATTGATTAACAATAAGCTTCGTCTAAGAAATTCAAATCATATTTAAGCTCTTGTTCAACATCTTCAATGCGGAAAACATCATAAAATCCTTTATATCTACCATTCACATAAAGATTAATGACCTCACAACCAAAAGCGTCTTTTCCTTCAATTAATTTAACGGTCAATCCATCTATCATAAATTCAACTTTCTTTCTCATAAAAAACACTCCTTTTAAAATGTATAGTTTAAATAGAAAGAACCACTCTTAACGAGTGGCTCTTACTTCAAGTATTTAATTTGTAACACCAATAACTCTTATTTTTAAGTTAGACAATAGTTCCAAGCATTTACCAGTTTCTAATGATGTTAATTCATCACCTTCATCCGTCTGTTCATTCCCTGCAAAAATAAGTGTTCCCGCAAGTTGCAATTTATGGCCATGTTCTGTTTTAATTTCTAATACTGGATTACCAGATACCAGCAGCCCCTCATCATCTATAATGATACAAACATCTTCACTTAAGGTAACAATGTCAATCATGTTGCAATCAATAATTTTACGATAATCAGCTAAGTTATACGCTAGATCATTTTCAAGCTCGATAACCTCTGTTTCAAATTGCTTAGTTTCCAAATTAAATTTAACCATTAATACACGAACTGTTTTTGTTTTTTCCACGATAAAAACTCCTTTTTGTGTTATAATTAATGTAATGAAAAGGGAAGAGCGACCTTCCCTAAATTGTTAAATCAACGTACTAAGTTGAGAGATAAAGTAATCCGTTAACAGACGGAAAACTAAAAAAAACGTGAACACTCCGTACCCTGCAATTAGTAGAGTACGGAGTGTTTCATTTTCGACTAAATCGTAAACTTGCAAAAGAATTAAGCAACCGCCAATTATGAAAATGGCGGTTATGATTGTTGACATTATCATTTGATTCACCTCACTTTCTTTTTTGTCGTCTCCAATACAATGTTTGCGAAAGGCGAAGTAGGAAGGGTTGGCTGATCTGTGCCAACTTGCAAGAAAAACATAGTGCCGAAAAGCAGTTATCATGCCTTTCCTTACCAAAAATCAGGCACGTTGAAAATCGAGTGAAACCCAATGACTTAGTTGCAGTTAAAAAGCGTATTGTGCTTTTTTAGTGCAATTTAGCCTACTTGGTTTTGCCGATTTTCATTGTCTTTTCGCACGCCCTTCTACGAGTTTGAGCCAACATTATACTAAGGAGACACAAAGAAGAAGATACAATCTGCCACTACTACTAAACGCATAAGAGGCAGCCTGTTCTTTTTTGAGGGTTCGATGCCCGATAAAAAGATGAAAAGAAAAATTAAAAGCTGCAGCCAATTGAATTTATTGGCTGCAGCTTAACTATTTTTCGCACTATTTTAGCGAACTTATAAAATAGTCGGTTTGTGAGGGTTCGATGCCTGAACAAAACGCATAAGGGGGTACAGCCAGCAATTTAACAAAATCGTACGTTAAGGAAATTGCCAAAAACGGTTTTCTCTTACTCAAAAGGTACTTTGATTTTGGAATGAGTTTTGGAACTAAAAACAATCAATTTCATGGACTTTTATTAACGAAAAGCACACAGTACCAAAAATGAACGTTTTTGGTACTGTGGACTGAAATACTTTGTATATCAAGGCTTGTAGCCTTAGCGTACGAAAATGTTAAAATGCTGTTGGTATCCCATAAGGAACTTATAAAATAGGTTGGAGTAAAACGAAGTGAACGACAAGATTTACGACTGGAAGGAGGAAATTAACCTTTAATACGGTATGTCATATTGATATAAAGTATCTCGGGAAAGAAAAAGATATTATCAATACATTTACAAGAAAAACAATGAACCTGGGATAGTTGAGTTCACTTCTGCAGAGTTGACTGGCCAAACATAGGAATATTTTATACGGAGATAGTGCAATTAATTTTTAACATAAAGAACGAACGTGGAATTAAGTCCTGTTGAGGGGCTTTTTTTATTTTAAAATTATTTTTAAATAACATGCCACCTTTTTACCTTCTCATTCGATTATAGATGTAAGGAGGGATATATTAATGAAAAAGTTTATGCCGGGTCATTTATCAAATTTTGGGGATGCACAAAAAATGTTGGAGTACGATCAAGATTACTTTGCAAATGGTGCTATGACGGAAATAAAAGAAGATTATCATTCAGAATGGGAAATTGAATTCCAAGAAGAAATAATCAAGAAAATATTGGCCGAGGATGATTGAGTAAAAGCCTCTTAATTGAGGCTTCATTTTCCATCTAGTTCATAATCTAAAAGCGCTATATCATAAACACCTTTTTCAATTTTTTCACCAAGTGATAGCAAATAATTTTTGAGTTCTTTGTCATATAATCGGGATACATTATTCCAACTATACTCCCTGCGGTCTGGACATAAAACAACAAGACCAATATCATTTTTATGTTTTCGCGTTGCTACAAGCTTATATTTGCCACCATGTGGTGGGTTTTCGTATCGCATAGATACACCTCTTATGAGTTTTTATATCTTATTCGACAAAAATTTGATGAATCCTGCGTATTAACAAATTCCCTTACACTTCTTCATTCTAAAAAAACTATGTTTTTTCAGCTTTGATCATCCAGCCAACGTTTTATGGATTCCTTCATTGTAAAGGTGGTTTCTTTTAATTCATCCATTAACATACTTACAAATGCTCCAAGAGTTATAGTTTCTTCGTATGGATTGTTTTTATTTATAAACTTTAAAATCTCTCTTAGTTGCTTCATTCGGTTGGGATCAAGTTCTTTTTTTATAGAATTTGAAATGAAGGTATTAATAATATCGGTATTCTTTATGGAAGCTTCTAAAAGCAATCCGGTTGATGAAGAAGTCGTTAAATCTAAAGAATAAGACAATCTAGCTAACTTATCATGATCTCTTTGCAAAAACCGCATTGTGATTCTTCGTTTGGTAATACCTTTAGGTACTATATAAGGGAGTTTCTCCACATTTCCAGTATATAAAGTATTGTTATTTGCCCAATAGTCACGTCTGAAATGATTGGATAAATAATCAATAACAGGCGTTGAATATAGTCCTTTTTTACAAATTAATTCTCCAACATCTTTGATAGGAGTATTGGTGACATACGAAATTCTGCTTACACATTCATAAAGTTGAATTGGAATAGTTGGCTTAATATCTCTTTTTTTATCAGAGCGAACCTTCCTCTCTTTTTCTTCTGTTTTCATTTTAACCCCTCATTTACATTTGGGACACTGTCTACCTGTCCTAGATTTATTATTAAACCTATGATGAGGGATACCTTATTATGTTTCTTTAGGACACAAAAACAATCGACGATTAAATCGTCGATTGTTTATTTGGTGGAATTGTTTTTTTGTTTAGGGATAGCCCATGTTTCTTACTGTGTTCAATCGTTTTCTTCGCTAGTTTTTGAGCTTCACTTTTAGTCATTTTAACTGGCATACGTTTCATCTCCTTGTATGCAGTATGACCATATTTTCATAATTTAATAGATATTTTTACTTTCCTTTGATCATCATATAAAAAGAGCCCTTATTAGTACTCTTCTACAATTACATGATCTTGGCAGCTTGATTGACATGTTCTTCAAATTCTTTTAAACCCATCTTATCGTGACGACCATCATAAGTACTACTTGTTTGATTGTAAATTGATGCTTTAGAGAAGTTGCAAAACCGCCATTTTTAAATCGTCCTGTCAATCGAGCTTCTTTAGGTAAAGGTTCTTTTCATCTGTATAGCATGGAGAAAAAGTTCTTTTTCCTGCTATTTTAAAACATTTTCTAACAACTTCCATTCATTACTTGCAATATCATTATTATAATTGTCCATACAAATAAATAGTTCATTATTACTTTTATCTTTTCGTACAAATCCACCTTTTAAGTTGTGCTTATTAAGGTACGTTTTTAGGACTTCAAACTTTTTAGGTGAAAATTCATCTATATCTTCACTTCCACCAGTTCGATTAAACCCACCTTTTGTTTCGACTATCCAAATTTCGCCATTCGATGAAAGAATATAATCAGGATAAAAAGATTTTTGTTTACCGAAATTATCCTGATAAACTATTGAAAAATATTCATTTCCTTTATCACCATTTTTATATATCCATTCCACGTTTGAAGAATCATTACAATATTTTTCGAATGATTTTTCAGAATCAGATCGAACTTCTGCAGAAGACAAATAACCAGAGTATACATTGCTGTCATATTCTCGTTGAACCCTATTCTTGACATCATACGTAAACAAAAACTCTTTAGGTATATGAAATTCTTTTTCTGTTATACCTTGTAAATTCAATGAAGCCTGTTGAATACCCACATCTGACATTGCAAGGCGAAAGTCCTCTTTCAATTTATCGAAGTTATTTATGACAAAAGCATATACTTCTCTCGTCTCTAGTTTTAATATTTTGTGTGCATACTTTACATTTTTGTCAAACAGCCTTCTTATAATAGTATTTATTTGTTCATATGGAAGACTTAGTTTAACCCCTAATGATCCTACCCTATTATGATATTCTCTCCCGTGTTTATGTGTATTTAATTCCTCTATCATACTTATCTTTTCCAAAGCATCAAATTCTTCTGTCTTTAACTGGTGAACAGATCCTGTATATGTATACTTGATAATTTCTTTTGAAAAAGTATAACCATTTGTATGCAAACGTGTTTTGTTCTCTGTTGTTTTTGTTGAAGTTTTATATTCTTTTTTATAGAACGCAAGCAGTGTCTTAAGGGATTGTGTTGCATCTTTTGTAACAAACACGTCTGACTTTTGTTCACTAACCAATGCGGTTTCTCTATATTCCTTTTTTAAGAACAGTTTAACAGCATCTAAAGCACCTTTTCCTAAATGCGACTTAACCCCTTCAGTGAATTTCTCATCAAATGTAAAAAGGTAACAAGAATCTAAAAGATCGCTTCCGTAATGTTTAACTTCAGGCATTCGTCTTATTCGTCCGATTGTTTGAATTTCAAATGTTTCACTTGTATTTTCACGTAGCTTTACCAATATTTGAGCTCTGGGGCAATCCCAACCTGTCGCTATGGCTTGTTTCATGATAATAACAATTGGTTTTGCATTTAATGCCTCTATTTCTTCAAGATTTTGCTTCTTGTCACTCAGCCATACAGCAAGCAAACCATTTTCATATGTGATCCCTTTTGTTCTTAAATATCTTTCAACCTCATCTTGTAGGACTTCGCCCTTGTTAGGTAATTGGATAATTACTAACGGATTAACAATTGATTTTTTGTCATTTAATGCAGTTCTTAATTCTTGTTGCTTTACCAATGCTTTATTCAATAAATAGTCTACTTGATTATCAATTTCAATATTTCTTCCGAAATCTTCATTAATCACTAGCATTTTTTTAATTAATTCTTCTGCAATTACATCTTCCTCAGGTATTTCAACAAGTGTATTGTCAGTATAACCTTTAGGAGTTGCAGAAGTTCTAATAATCTTTTTTGGTTGAAAAAGTGAGATAATATCATCAGCTTTAACGGTATCATTGTGATGTGATTCGTCTACGATAATGATAAATTCTAAGCCGCTATTATGTGCCTCCGTAATTCGCTCTTTAAAATTCGCATTCTCTCCTTCTTTTAAAGCATTATTTCCTTTTTTAATGAGCTTTTCCCAGTTAATAAAGCAAGCGTCATTTTCTTTAAAACCGGCTAACATTACATCAGACAATAGTTTCGTTTGGCTGTTATGAATATACTTGTCCATTTTTGCTTTACTTTGTTCTTCAAGATCACCTTTTCCAGGGGTCAACCATATAAAAACATTCTCAAAATGTCCTTTACCGTACTCGTCCATAAAATGAGTCAAAATAATTGTTTTACCAGAACCAGTCGGACTTTTTAGAACCAACTCTTTATTATCATTTTCCATACATTCCATTAAGTCACCAATTGCATTTAGTTGAAAATCAGCTAACTGAATCATTACATTACCCCCTTAATTCTTTATAGTAATAATCTGGAATTACATTAACTGTAATATCATTTTTTTTGAATAAACCCTCTTGTTCGGCACTTGTAAGCACCTCATGTCCAAGATATATTGTTTTACAAATATCCGTTTTGTCTCCATTCTGTATGAATTCCCCTAATTCCTCATCAGTTAAAATGATATTTACCTCATCATTATCAGTAAAGTTAATAGCATTTTCCAATTCAACCAACTCACGTACATGAATTAATAACTGATCTGCGTATTCGTAATATAATTTTTCAGAGATGGGAACAAAATCAATTTTAAAATACTTAAGACTTCCATTTTTGGTTTCTGTATAACCGTTATATTGTTTGATGCCGTTAACTAACAAATTACCATCTTTAACAGTAGACTTTATTTCATCGAAATTATCTTTTTCTTTGTCCTTAATTTCCTGAACATCATTTAATAATTTTTCAGCCTTTTTTAGGACTGTCATATTTATTTTCTTTTCGAATAGCTTTTCGGTCTTTTTTCCAACATATGGATATCCATTTATAATTCGTTTAATTCTCTCATATGTCACGTCTTTGCAAATATTGTTTTCATTATTCGTAGAAAGAATAAATTTCCTATTCCCACCGTCTTCATTATTAAGTTCTAATACAGCTTGTCCAGTTGTACCAGAACCAGCAAAAAAATCTAATATGATTGAATCTGGCTTTGAATATAATTCTAGGATTCTTTTAATCAATTTTACTGGTTTTGGATATGTAAAGACTGAATTTCCTTCAAATATCTCTTTTAGATTTTTACTTGCAGTTTGAGAATGGTCTACTTCCCCATATTTCCAAATTGTCATTGGGGTAAGTCCGTCTTTCACTTCAGATAAAAACATTTTGGGTGACCAAACACTATCCCCGTCTTTACCAAAAAAGATGCGATTATCTTTGATTAATTTTTTTAACTTTTCTTCATCGTATAACCAACTTCTTCCTTTTGGGGGAAGAACTTTTCTACCAGATGGTAAGGTCACTTCATATATATTTTTTTCAACAGCAGGGCCGACTGAAGGATTCCCCGCTTTCCATGGTCCTCTAGGGTCATTATCGATATTTTTATAATCATTATTCTGTTTATCTGTTCTCGGTAATCCATTGGATTTTGTTAAATCTACACTCTTAGCCGCGTAACATAGAACATAATCGTGGCTTTCTGAGAAATGTTTTTTTAGATTAACAGGAGCATATGCTCTTTCCCAAATAATTTGTGCTATAAAGTTATTTTCACCAAATACTTCATTCATTAATAAATTCAAGTTGGCCTGTTCATTATCGTCAATACTTACAAAAATAACTCCAGTATCAGATAATAAATCTTTTGCTAATTTTAGACGTTTCGACATAAAAGATATCCATTTAGAATGCTTAAATGTATCTAGCTTGTCCACTTTTTTATCATCATAAATAAAACCCTGATTTCTTGTATTATAGGGTGGATCTATATAAATTAAATCTATCTTACCAAGATGGGTCTTTTTCAACAATTTCAATGCAGCAAGGTTATCACCTTCGATTAAAAAATTCATTTCGCCATCATTGTCAATAAATAAATCCTTCTCTTCGGTAAGAATTGGCGTATTTTTAGCTAAAATTGATTCAGTACTCTCTTTATGTTCTTCGAAGACAAGTCCATACTTTTTTCCATAAACTTCTTTTTCCATTTCGCTTATGTAACTTGATAATTGCTTAGCATTCCTATCGTTTGAATTTTCTTCAAAAAATAACTTTATTTTATTTATCTTCTCAATCAAATCATCTCTTTTGAGTTTAGATTGATTCATACTCATTATTTAGCCCGCTCCCTAACTTTTCTATAATTATATTAATAAAACCTGCAAACATTGTGGCAGATTACGTTGATTTTTTATAGCATAAAATTGGGTGTTTTTGCCCATCCCCCCGAAAAGGTGGAATAAGGGTAATTTTACACAACTACTTGCATCGCCCAATACAGAATGAGCGCTTCCTTATTCAAGAAAAGCGTCCGATTGCGGTAAATCACAGATTCAGAATAAAAGTCGGATTAATATCAGCGGTACCAGCTTGAATTAAAATCTAATTCAAGCATTTTGCCGAGTTGTATCCCAAAGTCTTTAAAAAATGCTCCCTTTGCAGTTAGAATCTTTCCATCTGTGACAAGTGGTGAATCTATGTAATTCGTTTCATTAAAAATACCGATAAAATCCCGCTGTTCCCGAGTAAACCCAACTGTATAACGTTGAGTATTAAGAGCCCCTGCCTTTGCCAATAAAAATGGAGCGCTCGAAATTGCAGCTACCACCGAATTACCTTCTATAACTTGACTAATGAATGAGAACAGGCGTGTTTCATCTTTTAAGTGACCAATATCATCACAGCCAGGAAGCACAAGACAATTTAACTCATTAACATCGACTTTCTCAATAGTTGAATCCGGAACACAGGTTAATCCCGCCTCCCCTACTACCTGACTATCACCCAGACCAATTGTTTCAATATCTTGATTGCCTTGCCTCAAAACTGATAAGGCAACAGATAGTTCATATTCGCTGAAATGGTGGTACAAGAGTATACCAGTTCTCAAAATAATCTCCCCCTATTACTCCGTTAAATGGCCCTTCGTATTATGAAGTTAGCCAGTCATTTCTGGTTGACCTATGTTTAATAGGTTCTATGCTTGAGGTAGCCGGGGTAGGACGCTATGGCCCGTGGGACACTGATCCCGTCGTTTATACTGTCCACCCCACCACTTGTGGAAACATGATTGAGGCTGGTTGGGACGTTCCCTTTCGGGATGATCCCGCATAACAAGCGAAGCTATGACACTACAAGGTCAGTTGGGGGAACCAGTGAATTTATCAGAGGAGTTGTGATCACATATGAACCCTGTCATTGGCCTGGATATAGCGAAAGGTGAAAGCCAGGTCCAAGCCTTTTTACAAAGGAAAAAACCGTATAAGAAAAGTTTTAAATTTGAGCACCATCTACAAGGACTACATGAGTTTCATCGATTTTATCAAGAACTGGAACAAGCTTCTGGACAACCTCCGGCCGTGATCTTTGAATCAACGGGACACTATCATGAGCCTGTGCTCCAATTTCTTGAGGATCATGGTATACCCTATTATTTAATCAATCCAGTGGTTGCCCACGAGGCGAAAAAGACAAACCTGCGCAAGGTAAAAACAGACAAAATGGATGCTTATCATCTGGGTGAGCTTTATTACAAAGAAGACCTGGAAGTATTCCAGAAGAAAACAGAGAAGGCCCTGAATCTTCGTCATTTAACAAGGCAGCACAGCGCTTTAACCGAGAGCTATGTTGAAATCAAACTTCAGTTTCAAGCAGCACTGGATCAGATTTTCCCTGAATATCATGGCGTCTTTAGTGATCTCTATGGCGACATCTCACTGAACACCTTACTTCATTATCCGACTTCTTCGGATATTCAAAAGGCTACTCAACAAGAGTTGGCCACTAAGATGCGCCAATGCGGGGCGAGGCGTTCCCACACATGGTTTCTTGATAAGGCACGTAAATTAAAAGGCGCAGCAGAACGTAACCCTTTTCAACACCCTGTCTGTCAAGGTCGTCTTGTCAGCTTGCGTATGTATATTCAGATGCTTTTCCAATACCAAGAGCACCTATCCAAGCTAAAAAAAGAGATAGATGCCCTGGCTCAAACCTTTGAAGACTATAAATTGATCCAATCAATTCCCGGGATCGGACATAAGATTGCGGCAACAATCATTTCCGAAATCGGGGAAATCGATCAGTTTAGCCGCCCTAAGAAATTGGTTGCCTACGCAGGTGTCGATCCAGGTGTATTTGAATCAGGCAAATTTAAAGCCACGATTAATCACATCACCAAAAGAGGTTCATCAAGATTGCGTCATGCCCTTTTTACGGCTGTACAATGCGGTCTAGCCAAGAAACGAAACACAAAACTTATAACCTTTTATGATCGCAAACGAAAAGAAGGCAAACCGCACAAAGTGGCTATTATAGCTTGTGCCAATAAACTGATTCACTGGATTCATGCCATGTTAAAGCGTCAAGAAGTCTTTGTAGATCAATAGCAACACGATCCAACCATTTTATTCCATATCCTTGCGATTAAAACGGAAGGGTATTTGGTATGTCCAAATTTAGTCTAACATGTTTCTTTGAACTTTTTCAGGCTTAAATATTGACAGCTATTAGCTGGTATATACGGAAGATGCTTACCTGTCACCGCTCCACTTTTTCAGGGCTTCCAATCCTACCTCAAAGTCACTTTTCGATAACATTTTTTCAATGGTTCCCTCTTTCAGTTCATTGGCCAAGTCTAAAATATCGGTAACGGCCTGTTTCCATTCACTCACCTGATTTTGAAGCCGTTGCAGTTCCTGCTGTTGCGCCGACGATAAATCCGTTTCCTGTTGCCACTTGACGAGTTGCCTTTCGTAGATCGGCGCAAATTCAAGCTGTTCCGTGTAGGATCGGATGACACGGTTGACTGTGGCATCGTCTAATATATGCGGTTTAGAACGGGCTGCCAACAAATTATCGTATTGTTCTTGTGCGGTTTCCATTTGCCCATCAATCATGCTGGCAATTAGGGGTAAGTTACTTATGGGCTGCCAATTTGGTTCCGGTTTCATTGATTCTCACCTTTCCTTCGAATGGATATGAATTATTCATTCGGAATAACCTCCAATTGAGCCAACTCTTGGATAATGGCATCCATGTTAACGGATTCCGGATATTTGTTAAATTCGTAATGCCCGTAAAAATTAATATGCTGCCATGCAACGGGGGAAATCCGTTTCAATGCAGCTGTGTTGAGCCCTTTCTCTTTTCTGTATTCTAGCATATTGGATAAAAGACTGGCATTGTAATAAATGATGCAATTGGCAATCAAACGAGCGCATTCATCCCAGATTTGTTGGTCTTGTTCGGTTTTAAAGCGAAGCTTTCCAAAGTTCGCATACGCTACGGCACGCTTTAATTTATGATAGCTTTCGCCCCGATTCAAAGATCGTTGTACATTACGACGGAGCGGTGGGATGTCGATGTAATTCAAAAGGTATATACTTTTAATGATGTTATCATACTCCCACAAGGCACGCTTGGTTTTGTTTTTACGCACGTAAGCGCTCAGTTTCCCAATGATAATGCTTTGCGTCGTGGATTTCAGGGCCAGTGATAACAGGATCCGCTGGATATTTTCCCATTCCTCGGCAATCAGCTTTGTATTGATTTTGCGAACGGGTTTGATGAGGACATCCCCGTATTGGCTTGGATGTTTGAATCCATACAATGACTCGCTGACTGTACCATAAATATCTTTGTAGCGGGGCGCAAAATCGTAACCAAAGGCATGAAGAATGGCAAAATTGATTTGATTGGTCCCGTGGGTGTCCGTGGAATGCACATCAGGCTGAATATCGGTCGTGTTGTTGTGCAGGATGTCGAACACGTAATGGCTTTCATGCTCATTTGCACCGATAACACGGGCATTCACGGGGATATGGTTCGCGACCAGGGTATAAGGGAATTTTTGCACAAACCCTCGAAAAGGCCAGATTCGGAATATTCAATAACTTTGCATACCCATGTAAAATAGGCGCCCCTTTATTCCATTAAAGCGCCCGTTTGAGGAAGATCATGGCAGATGGGCATGAGCGCTTTATCTATTATCAAATAAAAAATAAAGAGAGGCTGCATGATTAACAGCCCCCCTATACGATCGACGAATTATTTTTCTAAAAGCTTTAGAGATTCGCGATTGAATGCAGGAAGATCATCAGGTGTTCTGCTTGTTACAAGGTTTCCATCTACGATTACTTCTTCATCTTTTACAGTTGCTCCTGCATTTTCCAAGTCTTTTCTTACGGAAACAAAGCTTGTTAGCTCTCTACCTTTTAGTTGGTCTGTATTAACGAGAAACTGTGGACCATGGCAAATTGAAAATATGGGTTTATTATCTTGGAAAAATGTTTTCGCAAACTCACTATTCTTCGGATTAATACGTAGTAAGTCAGGAGAAAACCCGCCAGGTACGAGTAATGCATCATAATCGTTTGCATTTACTTCATCTATGCCTCGATCTGCTTGTATTTCGTCCCCATTTTTGCCATTGATGGTTTTATTTCCTTCATTACTTATAATATCTACCGTATGCCCAGCTTCTT
Organism: Virgibacillus necropolis; assembly: GCF_044793635.1. GTDB lineage: Bacteria > Bacillota > Bacilli > Bacillales > Amphibacillaceae > Virgibacillus_F > Virgibacillus_F necropolis_A. Next base: position 10,485 of record NZ_CP084993.1, on the reverse strand, counting down.
TGTAAGCTTTCACAGGATCAGTTAATTCAATTTCTTCTACCATGTCTGTTACAAGGACTGCAATGTGTCGACTCATATAGCACTTCCTCCCTTTATCATTCTCGAATATATTCTAGCATACTGCCCATAACTTTATTAAGCAGTATGCTCATGAACCGTATTATACACGAACCAAATAACGATGCTCTAACTGACAGGCACTTGTTCCCTTCTACCTTATCGTGTTACATAAACGTGCACTACAATGGCATTTGGGCGCTGGTCTTTATTCCCCAACTGCGCCCGTTTATGGAAGTTTTAAGTTTTCTATCCATAAGAATCACCTTTTTCCTTTTCCTTAAAGAACCATAAATAAAATTTCCGCGAAATATAAAAAGTTACAAATAAAGATAACCAAGTCGAGTACCAATGCCATTCCTCATTATATTTAATAGCCGTTGTGTAATGTTCAATCAAGACTTCTAGAATGGTAATTGCAGAGCAATATACGAAGTAATACACAAATTGACCAACCCATCCATACTGCTTCGGATAATACAAAATAAAAAATACACATAAGGCTGGATAACAGATATATTCAAATGAAAAACTTGTTTGTGTCGCATCTGAAAAAAAAACTCGGTCAGGGTATTCGAGCCAATTTAACTGAACAACGGCAAGCCCCAGTATCCATGTTGTCAGCTGTTTGAACATTAAAATTACACTTGCTTCACGAATTTTATTCTTGGGAACGAAAATGATTAGAAGAAAAATAATTATTATTACTGCAGATATTTCAATTACGTACGCTACTTTCACCTCAATAAAACTCCCCTATAAATCTCAATTTTCCTCTTATGTTTTGTTTTCAACAAATATATATACATTGCAGACCATACAACGGGTTGTCTAGACTTATCTCCCTATTCAACAATCTGGCCCTTATACGGAAGACGCTTACCTGTCATCACTCCACTTTTTCAGGGCTTCTAATCCTATCTCAAAGTCGCTTTTCGATTCGTTGGCCAAGTCTAAAATATCGGTAACGACTTTCTTTAGGAACGAAATCCCTTTTATTCAGGAATCATTTTTTGTTGGGCCAATTTTTGAATGATAGCATCCATGTTAACCGAATCCTGAGATTTATTAAATTCGTAATGGCCATATAAATTGATGTGTTGCCATGCCACCGGAGAAATCTGCTTTAGTACATCTGAATCCAACCCCTGGGTGTCTCTATAAGTCAACATGTTAGATAGAATGCTGGCATTGTAATAAATGATGCAATTGGAGAGCAGACGGCTACATTCACTCCATATTTGCTGGTCTTGTTCAGTTTTGAAACGGAGCTTTCCAAAGTTAGCATAGGACACCGCCCGGCGTAATTTATGATAACTTTCACCCCGGTTTAGGGATCGCTGTACATTTTGACGTAAGGGCGGAGAATCAATATAATCCAGAAAATACAAACTCTTGATAATGTTGTCATACTCCCACAAGGCCTGCTTGGTTTTGTTTTTTCGAGCGTAAGCACTCAATTTCCCAATAATAATGCTCTGCGTTGTGGTTTTCAGGGCAAGCGACAAAATGATCCGTTGGATATTTTCCCATTCTTCCGTAATCAGATTCGTATTGATTTTCCGGATTGGCTTAATCAAAATATCCCTGTATTGGCTCGGGTGTTTGAATCCATATAACGACCTGCTTACAGTACCGTAAATATCCTTATAACGAGGGGCAAACTGATAACCGAAAAAGTGAAGGATGGAAAAATTCACCTCATTGGTACCATGGGTATCGGTGGAATGCACCTCAGGCTGAATATCGGTTGTGTTGTTATATAGGATATCAAACACGTAATGACTTTCATGCTCGTTCGCCCCAATGATTCGGGCATTCACGGGAATATGGTTGGCGACCATCGTGTAGGAAACAATCCCTTTTTTCAGACCGAAGTATTTGGGCGAATGGCGCGAATTAATTGTATTGATCTTCGTCTCAAACTTTTGCCCATCACTACTGGAATGAATGGTCTCGTCAATATCGTAATGGTGAAAAATCGACAGTTTACGGATTGCATTACTAACGCGATCATTAGCCTCTTTTAACGTCTCCAACCGAATAAAGTTATCAGATGTGGTCGCAAGCAAGGGATAACCAATGTCAGAGATTTCGCCCATTCTTCCCAGCCCCATATTGGTTCCCCAAGCAATCAGACAAGCGATTAAAACCTGATCATCCTTAGTTTGTTTGGCATAACGCCCTAAGATATGATCAAACACATCAATAAATTGACAATGTTGATTTGCGTAATGCAAAACACTACCAATATCAATGGGCATCAACGCATCAAAAAAGAAGTGGTTGATGGTCTCTACGTCCCGAGTATTCGAAAGTGTCCAGCGATTATGGACACCACGTTTTTTGATGTGATCATTTTCTCCCGATGCAATACGATGATTGACACCCGCTATCCGAGATTCAAGTTTCTGTTCCAGTTCCTCTAAATGATCATGAATAGGTTGATTGACGGTCGTCAGCCCGACATCGGCCATCAACGTGTCTTTCTGTTGCCACTGCTCATCATCAATCAGATCATCCTCGAAACTACGAAATCGGATACTTTCACGGCAAAAAACATCCCCTGCTTCTAAGCGATTCCGTAAAAGCCGATAAATAAAGAATTCGTAACGATCCACCGATAACGTTTTTTGCCCATCGGAATTCTGTTGATAGATGTAACGTTTGACGTTATCAGACAGGAATCGATGGGGTAAATCACCGGAGGCATACTGCCTCAATGATTTCTTTTGACGAAATGCCTGCTTTATAAATTCAATGGCCTCTATCAATGGGTCATTCATCGATGGAGCTGCGAAATCAACCATGAGAAATAAAGGCCGTAAATGTCGTTTGAACTGACGAGCTAACTGATCGATGTGTTCCCATTGGAGAGTCGTTTCATCCCATTTTGCATTGGTGACGATCTGATCTGCTACACTTGCAAGCTTTTGGCGTTCCAAAATGGAAAAAGCTTTCTTTTGAATATCACCAAAAGGTGTGTCGGCTGCTATATCGTCATCGGTAAGTAATTTAAGGACTTCCCCAGCCTTTTTCATATTTTGACGGTTATCTGTGTAACGCTGATATACTTGATCTTTGGCCGTAAACTTGGCTTCATCTACGTAGCGCCTAACGTTGTAAATGAAGGTATTGATCAGATTGTCATTCATTCGCTGGTATCGGTAATAAACAAAGCATAATAAATAGACGTAAACCATCCATTCATCTAATCTTTTAAGTTTATAGACAGAGTAATAATCGACCAATGAGGCAAAATACTTGATGCTTTCATTCGAAATCCCCAACCGGGGTAACAAAGATTGCGCAAGTTGATATAAAGACTGAATCTGCTGACCACGATCAATCTCACGCTTGATTTCCTTTAGGCTAAAATCCTTTGGCTCGCGCTTGAGCTGTGTGATTTCATACAATCCTTGGGCGTCTTCAAGTAATTCCTTCAAAGCTTGGATATCGGGCTGTTTTAGATGACCCTGTATTATAGCAGTTAGTCGATTTTGTTCAAAGGTAATCGCCTGACCTACTACCGTTTCTTGGATGAAACTGTAACCTGGCACAACGATGCGTTGTTCAAACAAATAATTCATGACTTCACGAAAGATAAAAATCGGTTTACCGGAAACCTTTACCGTTTGACGCGCCTTTTTTTCAATTTGCTTCTTTTCTTCCGAACCACAACTGCGGTAACCGAATAACTCAAGAATAAGCCGCTGCTGATTTAACCGGGTAAACTTATCAATTGAAAGAAGATCGTCTATTTCACTATTATTGAAATGCTGCTTCAGAACGTACTGAAGATCATCTTCAACATCTAGGAGATCAAATGTAAAAAATTGGTGTTTAGCTTTGAAATAGCCAAGTTGCAATACAAAATAAGCCTTGGATTTGACGGAACGTAACCTTTGAAGTAACTCCCTCTCGGGTTCAGATAGGGTAAAATAATGACATCGATCTTCATATGTAAATTTCGGTCTACCAAAGATCGCTTCAAATTCATCCTCACCCAGAATGTTTAAACGTTTTTGTTTGTTTTTTTCGGCCATATTTTTCCCTACTCCAAGAATCGTCTTTTTGGCGAAACAAATTGTTTCGCGTCACAATTATAACATAATTCAATTAATAATATTCCTGCCGTGAGACGGTGACACTGCCACTCACACATTAATGAAACATAATGTCACTTATGTTTCATTAGGGATCTATTCATGATAGAATAAGAGATGATAATGAAACATAATTTAACTTGGAAGGACCGAATTATAATGAAACATAATTTACAGCAAGCATCCACACTTGATGAATTCCAAACATACCTACAAATCATCGAAAGGGCCGAAAACACCAACAAATCTTATGCGATCGCTGTACGGAAATATTCAGAATGGTTTACCTCCCGTTACGGCCGTGAGCCAAAGCAATTATTCAAAGAGAACATCTTAGAATACAAGGAATATCTAAAACGTTTAGACACCAATCCTTCAACCTTTAATTCTAGAATGGCTGGTCTTCGGGCATGGAATGATTTTCTTATCGCAAACGGTGTGCAAAGAGAAATCGTCATTTCAAAAACGGACTATAAAAAGGTCCAAAAACAATATGCTTCGCCAGCGATCCATACCATAGATGAAATCAATCAATTTATCCAGACAGTTCTTGAACAGGGAAGCAAACGTGATTATGCCCATGTGAATTTCTTGGCTTATACCGGCCTCCGAGTCAGTGAGTCTCTGAACCAAAAGATCATGGATATGCATTTTGATTCGCGAGAATTGATAGTGAGGGATGGAAAAGGGGACAAAATGCGTACGGTTTATCTAATGGATCGTGTTCTCCGTATTGTCAGAGGGTATCTCAATAAGGAACGACAACAATATCGTTTTGCAGGGGAAAGCCCTTATATTTTCTTAAGTAATCGTAATGAGAAGCTTTCCCGGATCACATTCTATAAGGCTCTGGACAAGTACAGCAAGATCGCTGGCATTGAGCCACACATCACACCTCACGACTTCCGACACTTTTTCTGTACGTATTTTCTAGAGAATGGCTTTGATGTTCACGAGGTGGCAGCAATGGCCGGACATTCAAACATTCATACGACATTGCTTTATACGAACCCAAGCCGAAAAAAGATCCTAGAGAAAATGAATGCAATGGAGTGAAAAGGAATGACTTATGGTCAGAAAAAACAAGAGTCGCTACCGTACTCCTGATTCCTTATTCCACCTTTTCGGGGGGATGGGCAAAAACACCCAAACAATAGGTACGTTCTGTAAAGGATAAATGCAATAAGCATTTTGACAAGACAGCTTACAGTCGTGGTTTTTATTTCAGCAGCGAGGGACTCAATGACGGTCGTTGAAATTCATTTCAAAAAGTAGAATAAATTCAAGGTCTAAATGATTTAAATCGTAACCTTGAAAATATTGTTTCGTGATGAGGAGAGAAATAAAATCCATGAATCAGGAATATGTTTTTAAACTATGTGACGAAGAGCGAGAATATTTACGTAGGGAACTTAGTCAAATTCAATACGATCCAACTGGAACTACTAGCTATATAACAGAGGTTCGAATGGCTGCCCTTCGTTCCATGCCTCGTCGTATTGTTGATTGTCTCAATAACCAGAAGGCCTCATTAAACCCATTTCCATATATTGTTTTTGAAAACCTTCCAATAGATAATACTGTAACCTTCACACCGGATCCTCAGGTTTTCACACCACTTGCGAAAGAAGGATTTCTCAGTGAAAACCTTGCGATTGCAATTGGTTCTTTAATCGGGGAACCCTATTCTATGCTTCATGAGGGGCATGATATTGTGAATAATCTGATACCTTCTATAAAAGATAAAAAAGAATATACCGGTCTAGGGTCAGAAGTCGAGTTAGATTTTCACATTGAAAATGCTGCTTTAAAGTTCATGGGTGACAGGAATTACTCTCCATGTGGTTTGGCGCTTACGGGGGTTCGTCATGATCCTGAAAAACCTCTTACTAGGATTGCTGATGCACGTGAAGCATTACGCCTCTTATCTAAAAATGATATTGATCAATTGTGCCAACCATTATTTCACATTAAGGTACCTTATCGATGGCGTTTATCGATACCAGGTGAGTTGCAAGAAACCGATTTAGTACCACTTATTCAGGGCGATATCGACCTCCCGGAAGTTGCTGTTGCTTTCTATCCTGATATGGTGAGACCCGCCAACGATTTTGCAGCTACTGCTTTACGGCATTTTCATGATGCAATTCGTGAGGTATCCTTTGGTATTGATGTTACTCCTGGACGTCTTATCTATATCGATAATCGCTTTACGTTGCATTCTCGTGATTCCTTTAATCCAAGTTTCGATGAATCTGGTAGTCCCCTTCGGTGGGTTCAACGGGTTATTGTAGCACCTAACCTTTGGAACCATAGGAATCTTAATCAAGTGAAAGACCGCGTTTTCAATCCTGTTACAATGTAAAGTACCTTGTTTTAAGCTAGGGAATTTTTTAGTTAAAACAATAAATCCCAAAAATGGCTGCAAATTGCTTCCTCGAAAGCATTGCGGTCCTTTTATTTCTACTTAAGTAAATTTGAATTATAACAGGAACGATCAAAGGTATTTTCCAAAAAAGTGAATTGATATAATCATCAGTATTCACGACAGCAAGCCCGATATACTTTTTTGAAAGGATGATATTATGTTCCCTAAAAATTCATCTGGAGAAAAACAAAATTACAAATGGGTTATTCTTTTTATAGCAACATTTTCCCAAACTTGTGCAACATTTGTAACCTATGGTATGGGACCATTAGCAACATTTTATCGAATAGAATACGACTTATCGCAGCTTGAAACAGGTTTAATAGTATCTGCAGTAAATATTGGTCCATTATTTTCAATGCTTATATTTGGAAACCTTATGGATAAATATGGGGAAAGATGGGTGGTAGGATTAGGATCTATTCTTCTTGGTATTAATACTTTTTTAGCATATACAACAGACAGTTATATTTCTTTATTAATTATTCTTGCTTTTGTGGGAATATGGTATGGTACAGCGCAACCAGGAGGAAGTAGTGCAATTATAAAATGGTTCCCCAAAAAAAATAGGGGCCTTGCAATGGGAATTCGTCAAGCAGGTATACCTATTGGCGGTGCTATGGCATCAGCAATATTACCATTCTTTTTCTTTCGGTATGGTCTATCTTCTACCATATTAGTACAAGCGATAATTGCTGTTTTAGGTGGGATAATATTTCTAACTTTTTATAAGGATCATGGTTTAAACAGTAACACAGAGGAAGAGGAAAAGGTTGGTTTTAATGAAAGGATAAAAAGAATAAAAAACAATTTTGACCTTTATCCTATATTTTTTATTGGTATTACGATGGTTTCTTTGCAACTAGTTATAGTGGCTCATTTAATGAGTTATCTTACTGTTACCTTAGAAATAAACTTAAAAATTTCTGGTGCTTTTTTAAGTTTCGCTTTAGTTGGTGGAGTGCTTGGAAGGATTATTTTAGCGTGGATCAGTGATACTTTATATAAAGGGAATCGTAGTAAACCCTTGTTGATAACTATATGGTTAACTGTAATAACCATATTAGGTTTGGTTTTTTTACCAACGAACATACCCTTGTGGGCCATCAGTATTTTCTGCTTTTTTATAGGGTTTTTGGGAATTGGCTGGTTTAGTTTATTTATTGTTTTAATATCTGAAAAATCGAATCCTACTTTTCTAGGTTTAACAGTGAGCTTCGCTTTAACTTTAAATCAAATTTTTATAGTCATTTCACCTTCATTGTTTGGTATACTAGTTGACTACTTTAAAGGCTATAAAATCCCTTTTTCTTTACTGGCTTTATTTATATTTATAGGAGGTATATGGTTAACAATTACTGAGCGTAATAGCCAATATAAAATAAGCAAAGAAAAAAATACCTCACAATAAAACGTAGCGCCAATTTCTCACTTATGGTACTGCCAAGATGGGTATTTGTTGCTGGAACATCTTTAACGTTGTAAGTGTTAACCTCCTGACGCTACCCCATATAGACAGTGATATTGCTATAAGGGTAACCTGGTTATATATAAGAGAAAATTCCTTAGCGTGAGTCAAACGTCAAAATGCTGGTGGTACCCCCTTAATCGTTTCTGTGCTTCATATAAAAATTAAAAGCAGTAGCAACAATCTCACGCATTTCCCTTTTTTCTTTAACTGATAGTAATTTTATTTCTTCATGGACTTTTGGGTGAACTTTTATTTGTTTATCCGTTTGTATCGGCTTTTTGTCCGTCATGATGTTACCCCCTTAATACCAGGTGTGGTCTTTGGTATAATGCCACCAGTCGTTTTCAAAATAAACATTTACTGTATTTTCTCTGTCGTCATATTTTACTTCTTTCAGGTATTCTGGCATAAAGCGCTGTCTCATTTTCGTGCCCATAGCAGATAAATGCTTTTTATAAGTTGTTGAAAATAATTTACTTTGTGCTTCTGTTAATGAAAAATACCCTTTTACATGACTAACTTCACTTTTACTTAAGTTATTCATTAATCCTTGCTGTTCTTTTGTTAGGCATTCATGACAGATTGTTTTTTCATCAATAATACTTCCAGCGATTAGATATTTACCACATACTGAACAATTTTCATTATTCATTTTCATTCTCCTTTAAATAGTTATTTAAAAGCTGTTGAATATCTTTATAAAGATCACTTTCGGGGGAAATATTTCTATGTTTTTCTTTGGGATTTTCTAATTGATCTGCAAAGAATGTTGTGTCTAACTTTGGTTTACCGTTTATCATTCCAAAACGATAATACGTATTAGAAAAATTATTTATCTGTACGATACCCCAATCAAAACTAGTTTCAGGCATTTCAATTTTTGTTATTTTAACCGCCATTTTTAATACTCCTTTTACCTATCATTTAAATTATGTTTAGTTAACTCGTGTTTTAAAGCTACAATTGCTTTTTCGATTTCTCCAATTCTATCATTCACATCATCAATATAACCATTATCAAATACGTTTTTATCACTCATACAGGCAGATTGCACATCATTCATTAAATCCGTTATTCGGTGCTTGACTTTCATATCGTTCATGTTCTTACCGCCTTTCTCATTATCATTTTTTTCTTTTGTGATTTCTCAATTCGCTCTAAATACATGGCCAAGAAATTTTCGGTAACTTTTTGAGGATAATAACCTATACGATCTTTTATGATGTTCTCTAGTACCCACATTTTACGTGTAGCTTTCTCATAATCGCTATAAGATTGCATTTGTATTTCTTCAACGTCACCGCCTTCCGATTCCGCCTTATGCCCTAAAATTCGTAGTTTATAAACATCTGTACGGTAGTTCCTGGCATGACGTAATAAACAAAGTAACTCGATTGTTTCAAGCTGAAGCAATTCAGGGGTATTTTTAAAAATACCTTGTATTTCAGGGTAAAAAGGGATTGCATTTGATAACCGTTTACCACCTTGTAAAATATAGTGTTCTGTAAGTTTCATTTCGCAAAAAGGGCAATAAGATTGATTAACTTCTGAACCGCAATAGGCACATGTTTTCATAGATTTTCACCTACTTATTTATTTTATCAATCGTAATCCAATATTCTTTTTCTGTTGCTTTTTTTGGTAATTATTACTTGGTTTTATGATTTCCGTAATATAATATTTGATTGGTATGCTAACACTCATTTTTTCCGTCCATTCAGGAGTTCCCAAATTGGTGATATAAACCAATACCCGCCCGAACGTTTCATTTTCCAGTTCTATACTTCTATTTTGTTTTGGAAAAGGTTCACCGTATTTTACATTTACATTCCCTTTCCATTCCTTTCCATCAATGCTGAAAGACAAAGCTTATCACACCCTTTCAAATTGACATGAATCCCATTTTTCATTAAACTAAATTTGAGATTGCCTCTTTTATACTTTGAGGGAAGAAGTCTAGTCATTTACTGGGCTTCTTTTTTTGTTACTAACTATTGCGTATACTTTCATCAATCTGTTTTTGTAAACACCTTTCGCATAAAGGACTTGATTCTTTATCGTTTTCACTTTTGCATTCTACACATTTACTCATGATTACCCTCCCTTTTCATTTCTTGATCTAAACAACTATGACAAGCAAACTCACTATTTTTCAAGCCGCCATCATCAGCAAAACTGCCACATATGGTACAAACATTATAATTCATATTTGATTCCTTTCTGTTTTTTATCTTAAGTACATTATAACATTTTACAGGTTACTAGTAAACTAGTAACCTGTAAAATGTTTAATTATTTTCCGATTTTTCAAGTTCATTATATTGCTAAAATCATGGTGTTTTTTGTAGGTTTGTATTTGTCATTAAGGCTTCTATTGGATGTAAAATAAAGATCCTTGAAGGCTTACAATTAAGTTCAAACAT